>CANJRM010000027.1 GCA_947476645.1 Bacteroidota bacterium | reverse complement strand
GCGAAAATAAAAACATCCACATCACCTGCTGTTTTACTAAGCAATATCATCACTTCAATTCATCAGCATTCGTAACTTCGCGCCATGTTCAGCAAAGGCGATAAATTATACAGCATCGTAGGAATGAAATGTCCGCGATGCCACGAAGGAAAATTGTGGCGCAGCCCGCTCTACAAACTCAAATTTTACGACATGTACGAAAACTGCCCGGTATGCGGTTTGAAGTATGAACAGGAGCCGGGCTTTTGGTATGGTGCTATGTATATGGGCTATACTTTCAGTTCGGGCGCTTTGCTTATTGTAATGCTGATTACCCTTTTAGTTTTAAAATGGGACATTCCACACATTCTCATTGCCATTGGTATAACCGCGGTTATCGGTTTTACTTTCAATACGCGTTTATCGCGCTCGGCATGGTTAAATATTATGGTGAGCTATAACCCTAATTGGAAAAAACAAAACGAAGACCGCGAAAAGAAACGCGAAGAATTGCGTGCACAGGGAGTGAATGTAGATGAATCAAGCTCTCTAACGAGTCAGGGTCATCATGGTTTTGAATCGAATAATAAAGTGATGAAATTTTAAGCGGCACTTATGAAAAATCTTTTGTTGTTGCACGGAGCGCTCGGCTCCAAAGAGCAATTCACGGAATTGGAAACTCTGCTCTCCAAAAATTTTAAAGTTCATGTATTGAATTTTTCAGGACACGGAAGAAGACCTTCGCATCATCATGCGTTCACCATTCAAAATTTTGCGCATGAGGTTTTGGACTACATGAACGAAAATTATTTGACGAGCGCAGATGTTTTCGGATACAGCATGGGTGGTTATGTGGCGTTATGGTTAGCTCGCTTTTATCCCGAGCGTGTTGGAAAAACATTTACGCTTGGCACCAAATTAAAATGGAACGAAGTAGAGGCAGAGAAAGAAATTAAAATGCTGAACGCAGAAAAGATTGCTGAGAAAGTTCCCGCATTTGCTGAATCATTAGCACAGCGACACGGAGAACACGAATGGAAAAGCGTAATGAGTAAAACAGCTTTGCTGATGAAAGATTTAGCACATACGCATCTTACCGAACAAGACTTTATTAAAATTCAACATCCGGTTTTACTGGGAAGAGGCGGAGAAGACACGATGGTAAGTTTTGAAGAAACCGATTACGTGCATCATCTCCTCAAAAATTCTGAATTCAAAGTTTATGAGAATGTGCCACACGTTATTGAAAAAGTTCCCGTTGACTTATTGAAGAAAGAATGTGAACGGTTCTTTTTGGCTGCTTAAGCCAAAAACTTTTTTATCTCTTCTATCACTTTTGCGTTGCGGATGATGTTGTTGTGCCCTGCACCTTTTGCGTTGTAGGATTGTATTTCTGGATGAAGTGACAGGTAGTGCTTAATGTCTTTCAACGAAACAATATCATCGTCTTCGTCATACATCAGCATTATTTTATCGGCTTTGATTTTTTCTTTGCGTATTGCTAAATCCATTCGCTCTACAGGCATATTGAACTCCTCTTCCATTCCTTTGAAAAAAATCTTTTGCATTTTTTCCGGCACTTTCAGCATTTCAAAAACCTGGTCAAAAAATCTTTTCGATGCAATAGGAATAGTAAGCATCACCAAACGATTTACAATTATTTCGTGTTCCATCAATAAGTAAGCACTCGCGCCTCCGCCCATCGAATGACCGATGATGCCATATGGCACACCTACTTTTTCAATCAGTTGCACCATGGCTTCTTTGAAGTGAAGCAGGTTGCTTGTTTCGCCTTCGCTACCGCCATGCGCGGGACCATCAATAGCAATTACACGATAACCCGCTTCAACCAAAGCGGGAATCATTTTATAAAAATCAAGTGCCATAGCATCCCAACCGTGAACGAGCATGATAGTGCGGTCGCTACTGCCCCACACATAATATTTCATGGCAACCTTACTGGTGTTGCTTCTGAACTCACTTACCATTATCTCATGCTTGGCTGCTTTTTTCATCAGCGTTTGATGTGGCGGGCGAAGCACTCTTTTCTTTGGAGAGAAAATTAACCTCACCATAATTTCAATAGCGGTTGTTGGAGCAATGTTGCCTGCTATTGAGAAAAAACTTTGCAGCCACTTTACTTTAGAGGGAAGTCCCTGTTTCTTTTCAGCCATACAATCAATTAAGCATTTTCACTTTTTTAATTCTCACTTCTTTTTTAGGTCGGTCGTTTTTATCGGTTTCTACTAATGCAATTTTATCAACCACTTCCATTCCTTTTACTACTTCGCCAAAAACCGTGTAACGCGAATCGAGATGCGGAATGCCGGCAACGGTTCTGTAAACCTGTTTCTGCTCTTCGGGAATTTCGTACCCGTTTGTTCGCGCTCTGGCTTCTATAAAAGTAGAATCGTTGGCAATCTTTCCCTGCACAATGTAAAACTGACAAGCCGATGATGCCTTCTCCGGGTTTTCATCGCGCGCCATTCCTAAAGCTCCGCGTTTATGAAAATATCTTTCAGGAAAAATTTCGGCCGGAACGGTATAACCCAAATCTCCTTCGCCAAGTTGAGCCGTATCGTTTGCGTTTTTTGAAGTAGGGTCGCCTGCCTGCACTACAAATCCTTTGATAACGCGGTGAAACAAGAGCGAGTCGAAATAATTTTGATTGGCAAGTTTGATAAAGTTGTCGCGGTGCTTTGGTGTGCCATCATACAATTCAATAATGATGGTTCCGTAATTGGTAATAATTTTTGCGAGATGCGTTTGAGCACTCAAAAAATTTGCAGAGCAAATAAGTAAGCTAAGGAAGATTAAACGCCACATCGTTTTTGTTTTAGTCAAACATACCTTCCTTCTCTGTCTTCTCATAAACTTCATCTACTAAAAGATGCCTGCCATCGGCAGCGGTGGTGGCCAGCACATCGCAACGTTCATTGTAAGGATGATCGTTGTGACCTTTTATCCATTTGAATTTTACTTTGTGTTTTGGAAACACTTTTAAGAAACGCATCCACAGGTCAGGATTTTTTTTGTCTTTAAATCCTTTCTTCTGCCAGCCAAAAACCCATTTCTTCTCTACCGAGTCCACCACATATTTCGAATCGGAATAAATAATTACATCGAGTCCTTCGCGGGTGAGTGATTCTAAACCTACGATAACCGCCATCAATTCCATTCGGTTGTTCGTAGTTAAGCGAAAGCCCTGCGAGAGTTCTTTTTCTTTTTCACCAAACTTTAAAATAGTTCCGTAACCACCGCGACCGGGATTGCTGCGCGCGGAACCATCTGTATAAATTTCTACGTGGGGCATGAAGTAAATTAAATCCAAATTTTGAATTTGCCGGAATGCTGTTTCAAACTGCTGAGTAAAATGTTTGAAGAATTTTTTGGAATAGTGGAATGATGGATGAATGGATTTAATCCAATATTCCATCATTCCATTTATCCGGTTTTATTTCCACTCAAAGCTGTTGAGGTATTGTTCCACTTCTTTAAAAAGTGGTTCCATTACTCCGCTTTCGAATGGCGATTCAAGATTTGCCAGCTTCACCAAACCAAGGAAAGAATCGCTTCCTCCTGCCTGACACAGGCGCAGATAATCCTGCCATGCGGCTTTAAAATCTTTTTGGCTCTTGCTCCAAAACTGAAACGCACACAATTGCGCAAGGCAATAATCAATATAGTAAAACGGACTGCGGAAGATATGCGCCTGACGCTGCCAAAAACCACCACGCTCTAAATAATCCATTCCATCGTAATCAATCCACGGACGGTATTTTGTTTCAATTGCCTTCCATGCCGCTTTGCGTTCTGCAGGAGTCATGTCGGGGTTTTCATAAACCGTGTGCTGAAATTCATCTACCGAAACACCGTAAGGAAGAAAGTGAACGTTCGATGATAAGTGCACATACTTATACTTATCAGTATCGCTGCCGAAGAACAAATTCATCCACGGATAAGTAAGGTGCTCCATGCTCATGCTGTGAATTTCACAGGCCTCCATCGTTGGCCAGTAGTATTCTTCAATTTCAAAATTGCGGCTTTCGAAACACTGGAAGGCGTGACCGGCTTCGTGTGTAAGCACATCCACATCACCTACGGTTCCGTTGAAGTTGGCGAAGATGAAAGGCGATTTAAATTTAGGAAACATGGTGCAGTAACCGCCACTCGCTTTTCCTTTCTTGTTTACCAAATCCATTAAATCGTTGTTCACCATAAAATCAAAAAACTCTTTTGTTTCAGGCGAAAGCTCGGCATACATTTTTTGTCCGTTGGCTACAATTTCTTCGGGAGTTCCTATTGGTGTGGGGTTGCCGTTATTAAAATGATGGTTGAAATCGTAAGCCTTCAGTTTTTCAACTCCAATATTTTTGCGTTGTTGTTCGCGCAGTTTGCCCGATACAGGAACTACATGTTTTAAAACTTCGGCACGAAACACGGCCACCATTTCTGCATTATAATCGGTGCGCAGCATGCGGTAGTAGGCCAACTCCACAAAGTTTTTGTAGCCGAGTTTTTTTGCAATGCGCGTGCGCACTTTCACCAGCTTGTCGTATATCTCATCAAACTCTGTTTCGTGGCTCGCAAACCAACCATGGTTGGCGAAGAATGCTTTTTTGCGCAGCTCACGGTCGGTAGATTCCATAAAAGCCGAAAGCGCAGAAAGCGTCAGTTTCTTTCCTTCAAATTCCACTTCGGCAGTTGCTACCAACTTAGTGTATTCGGTGCCGAGTTTGTTTTCTTCTTTAAGGTCTTCAATAATTGAGGGGTCGAAAGTTTTCAAACTTACGTCAGCCAGCTTAAACAACTGGTTGCCGAATTTCTTCTGCAACTCGCCTTTAAACTTAGATGAGCCAAGGACTTTGTAAAATTTAATGTTGAGGTCTTTAAGCACGGGCTCGTTCATATCGAAAAACTCCTGTTCGGCTTCGTAGTATTGATTGGTAGTGTCAATAGAATTGCGCACCGATGCAATAGATGAATAGGTTTGAAACTCGCTCTTGAGCAAATTGATTTGCGCCAGCACTTCTTCCTGCTCTTTAGCCGTAGCAGCGTTGGTAAACTTCACTAATAGTTCGTTAAACTCTTTCTCCACTTTGCCCAAATCGGGACGGTTGTAATTCATTTCAGAAAACTTCATAAGCACACAATTTTTAAGAGCACAAACCTAAACATATTTGGTTGCGGAATAATACCTAAGGTAAGGAAAGAATAAGATTGGGAGAAAGGGGAAAACGAGCTATCAGGTGGTTTACTCCATCACCACCTTACCTCTCTCTAAAATTTTATTGCGCTCGGATAACTGCCAAAAGTAAATACCGCTTGGTAAGCTATTGCGGTGTATAGTGGTGGTGGTTGAGTTTATCTCCTCGCGCTTTACCTGCCTGCCGAGTGCATCATACAATTGAAAATAAGTTTCGGCAACTGGTGTTGTGGTGAGTTGGATGGTGAAGGCGGTGGTGCAGGGGTTGGGGAAAATAGAGATGGAAGTATTCAATACGGTTGTATTGATTCCGCTGATTACACAACCACTTGTTGTATCGGGCGCAACCCATAAACTATTGCGTTGCGCTACAGAACTATTAAGACAGGCAATCATCCTATCTTTTTGACCTACTGTGAACATGTGAGAACAGTAGGAGTATTCCATAAAATTTTGATAGTTTTCAATAATAAGCGGAGAGCATACATCAGCATTGGCAGGTGAAGGGCAGGCCGTCCACCCTCTCGTTACGGGTGTATCATTTACATCATCATCTCCGCAAGCAATACCAGGGTCGGTGCCACCCCAAGGGTGCTTTAAGTTTAAATAATGCCCTGCGTAATGCGTTAACGCGCGAGAATTTGCAGGTGAACTGGTGCCGATAGAACCGAAGTAATTATGCAAAATACCAATTCCATCTTTTGCCGGAAAGGAATCAGCTGTTGCAGGAGAAATTGATGTCGCAGCTTCTCCGGGAGGTTGGCTGCTCTTTACGCTCCATATATTTAAGTATCGCGCAGGATTCCACTGATTTATTCTTGCACTGTCAAAATCAGTACTATTAGTAAGCGGTGTAAAAATGCGGTCAATACACACCAGATGAAATTCTATACCTACGTTTGCAATTAGATTTTGGAAAGAAGGAATTACTTGAGATGTATCTGCATTTTGCTTATTGAAATCCTTATTCAAAATGCGCATAGCATCTAAAATCTGTGCATCAGAAATATTTTCCGGTCCGCCCTGGTGCAACACATGAACCACTACCGGTATAATATACGACTGTGCATTGATAAAATAGCTGCTGCAAAAAAATGCAGTCAGTAAAAAACTACGTGTAAAAAATGTTTTCATAACAATAGGTTTCTACAAAACTGTAGAAAGAAAATGATACTGCATGCGTTTTGCCCTCGTTATGACAATTCTATGACAATTAAATTTTCGTACTTATCTTGCCTCAAACATTTTGTATGGCAATACTCATAGTCAAAAACATGCTCACCGCAGCCGACTATATACGCACTACGCGCAAGTATTCATCGGCACAAAGTTTATCGCGCGCAAGCAAAAACAACCATAAACGGGTGCTTTCCATCGGGCGTTTGCGTTTTGTAAACGCTACTCACGATAGCGTTTCCGCGCTGCACAACGTAAACTCTTGGGAGGGGCTGCCCACCATCACCACAGTACCCGAAGGGCTAAGCCCGCTGAGCCGCATCAGTAAAAATATAGGTGTGGGCGAAAACGTTATGCTGGGCTGGGCGCTGCTCAACCGCATGGATACTTACTGGATAGGCGGTCACTTTGCCGCCCGCCAGGAAGACGCGCAGCAAATAGCCGACACCGAGAAAAGGCGCAAGGCTTCCTTTACCATTCCACCGGTAAAACGCAAAAAGAGAAGATAGCTGCAACGCTGCGTTTATAGCGTTTTCTGCAAAAATCTGTTACTTAATTACAGAAAGGATAATCATTAGCCCGTTTTATGCCTGTTCCAAAGTGTGCGAAGTTAAGTTCGGCATGCTCTAATAAACTTCAACGGTAAAAGAAGTAAACTATAGAACGCTGTTATTAACCCCGTTTACTTTCAGAGTTTATAACGGAAACACATTATTAACTCAACTCAATATTTAACTCAAAGATTGAAATCAGTTTAGCTGTTCCACTACCACTTAAGTCAATAACAGAACCCTGTTATTAACCTCGCTCACTTTTGAGGAGCAAGTTTTAGGGCTGTTTAGCAGATGTTGGGTAAAGGAAGAGGGAGCGGTTTAGTTCACGACAAAATTCTGCACCAGCATCTTTTCATCGCGCGAAGAATTTCCTACGAGCACTTCATACTTGCCTTTATCTACAATCCATGTTTTGGTTTCAGGATTATAGTATGCGAGGTCGTTAACCGGAACGGTAAGATTTACAACGCGCTCTTCGTTTGGCTCAAGAAAAACTTTGCCGAAAGCCCTCAGCAGTTTTACGGGGCGGTCAATTTTAGATTCGGGGAAACCAATATAAAGCTGCACCACTTCGGCACCTGCGCGGTTGCCTGTGTTCTTCACTTTGACTGAAACAGTTATTTCGGAATTTTCAGAAACCTCAGTAGTATGTGTTACCTGCTTCAATACTAAATCAGAAATCTGAAACTGCGTGTAACTTAAACCAAAGCCAAAAGCATAACGCGGCTGTTTTTTCTCCTTGTCAAACAGCGAATAGCCATGATAGTAACCATACTGCGCACTATCGGCAAACGAATCAAACGGTGGCAAATCGGTTTCGAGTTTAGGAACTGTGAACGGAAGTTTGCCGCTGGGGTTTACATCGCCAAACAAAATGCGCGCAAGTGCATTGCCGCCTTCCATGCCGTTGTAAAATGTTTCAATAATCGCGGGCACTTCGTTGTGCCATTCTTCCACCGTTACCGCACTGCCCGCCACTAAACTCACCACAATATTTTTGTTGACAGAAGATGCCGCGTGTATCACATCAATATCGGGCTGATGCAGATGCAGATATTTTCTATCGCCACCCAAACCCAATATGCCTGCCTTTACCACAAAACCTTTTTTATCGGGATTGTTGCGGTCGCGTATTGTAAACTCGCCTATGTATTCGCCTTCGTCTAAGTAAGTAGTGCCCGCTGCAATAATCACGGCATCGGCATTTTTGCAAACTGCTTTTATAGAATCCGGATTTCCGTTTGGCACCGTAAGCACTTCCACCGCTGTGCCGCTGAAATAATTTTTTATGCCATCGAGTGCGGTAATAATGTAAGCAGGTATCACACTGCTGCTGCCGTGGTCGCCTGTTTGTTTTGCATTGGCCAGCGAACCTATTACCGCTATGCGTTTTACTTTTGCTTTATCGAGCGGCAGAAAATTATTTTCATTCTTCAACAGCACCGCACTCTTCTCTGCTACTTCACGTGCCAATGCTGCATGCTCTTTGCAGCCTACTAATTCTTTCGCATAAGTTCTGTCATCCTTTCGCGCAGCCCAAAGAAGTTTGGTGTGTATGATGGGAAAAATCAAATCGTCAATTTGCTGTTGCTTAATCGTGCCATCGTGCAATAATTTTTTGATGGCGCCCGGCTTATAAACTTTGTTGGTAGGCATCTCCACATTCATACCGGCTTCAATTCCTTTTTGTGCATCAAACAAACCGTAGCTCCAGTCACTCGTTACATAACCCTTAAAGCCCCAGTCGTTTCGCAAAATATCGTTCAGCAACATTTTATTATGTCCGCAGTATTCGCCATTCAGTTTGTTGTAAGCGCTCATGATAGAAACCACTCCGCGCTCTACCACTTTTTTAAAATGCGGAAGATAAACCTCGTGCAGGGTGCGCATATTCATGTTCATGCTTCCGCCAAAACGGTTGTTCTCCATGCTGTTGGCAGCAAAATGTTTGGCGCATGCCTGCACATTATTTTTCTGAATACCATCCACCAAAGCCGAAGCCATTTCACCTACATGGTGCGGGTCTTCGCCATAAGTTTCCTGCGCGCGTCCCCATGCCGGGTGGCGCAACAAATTCATACACACCGCTCCCGAATAATTTCCACCGAGCGCACGAATCTCTTCGCTCATGGCTTCGCCTACTCTGCGTTCCAAATCAATATCCCAACTGGCACCACGCGCCATAGTAGTAGGAAAAGCTGTGGCTCCTTTATTACTGAACGCACCGCGCGGCCCGTCAAAAAAACTGGTAGAAATAATGCCAAGCTTTTTATTGCCTCCGGCCAAAATCGGTTTCAAATGTTTGCTGAACACATGCGATAAGCCAAAGCGCAAAATGCCATGCCCGTGCATTTCATACACCTTTTGCTTCAAACTCATTTGCGAAATAATTTCGCGGGCTTTGGTATCGACTTGTTGTTCGGTCATGGGAAAACTCGTTTGAAATTTATTTTGCGCCAGCGAATGCTGCGCACACAAAACAAGCGAAAGCAGAAAAATAAAATGAGTGCGCATCAGGAGTTTTTATTTCCCTTTAAATACCGGCTTACGCTTTTCGGTAAAGGCAGTTACACCCTCCACATAATCTTCGCTACGTCCGGCAAGTTCCTGTCCGTAGTATTCTTCGAGCAGCATTTCGTTGAGGTTAGCGGTGTAAGCTTTGTTCAGCATCTTCTTTATTAAGCCGTAAGTTTTCCCTGGGCCTGTTGCATAGCGAGTAGCCAGTTCACTGGTGGCAGCATCTAATTCTTCGGCAGGCACAACTTTATAAATGAATCCTAAATCAAATGCTTCTTTGGCGGTAATTTTCGAAGCAAGCGTAATCAGCTCAAACGCCTTGTTATATCCCACTAAGCGCGGAAGAAAAAACGAAGAGCCGCTGTCGGGCACCAAACCTACGTTAGCAAATACTTCAATCATGCTTGCAGTTTCCGAAGCCACAATGATGTCACACGCAAGAGCAAGCGATGCTCCTGCACCCGCTGCCACTCCGTTCAGTTTGCAAATAACGGGCTTCGGCATTTCGCGAATGGCAAGAATCATCGGATTGTATCTGCGCAAAACAGATTCGCCCAAACTGCGCTCACCCAGTTTACCTTTTATATCTTTCAAATCCTGCCCGCTGCAAAAAGCTTTCCCTGTTCCGCTGATGATAACGGTGCGCACTGTTTCATCTTTCGTTGCCTTCTTGAGTGCATCAATAATTTCGGCACTCATTTCTTCATTGAAAGAATTGAACACATCAGGACGGTTCAAGGTGATAGAGCAAATACTGTTTTCGTTGGTGTAAAGTAGCGTGTTATACATAATTGAAAATTTAGGAAACCAATTTAGGAACAAACGTAAAGGCAATAAACTGTGCCGCAAAACCAATAAAGTATCCCCAGAAAATTTGCTTTTCTGAGTGCGCATTCAAAATCATTCGTGCTGTTCCAATAACTCCTGCAAGCAAAATTGCCACTACCAACACAAATCGTAAATCATAAATAGAGAAACGAATCATGAGCACCGTTAAGCCCAAAAGATTTCCTGCAGCTAAAGCATGCAAACTTATTTTGCTGAAAATATTAATCACTAGTGAAAGAAAAATAGAAAAGCACGAACCCACCATCATGTAAAAAATCATTTCGTTCGATGGAATTTTCATGTGCACGTTGCGCTTAAACATCCATGCCGTCCACAAATAAAAAGTAGCCGTAGCTATAAAAGGAATAATGCGGTCGTTTGCAGTATCGAGTGTGAGTGATTGAATCATCTCCAGTCGTTTCATCATCAGCAACCACACCGTTGGAAAAACAAAGGTGAGTGCAAAAACAATAATCAACCAAACAATGTGCAGTTTCTCTCCAAAGTAACCATAGCGATTAGGATTAGTGGCGAGTATCAGCAGCGTTCCGTAAGTAGGAAACAACAACGGATGAAACAATACAGAAATAATTCGTGCAGGTATTTTCATTAGAGTTCTTTTCGTAAGCGCGCTACAGGAATGTTCAGTTGCTCGCGGTATTTGGCTACCGTTCTTCGCGCTATGTTGTAGCCACGCTTGTTTAATTCTTCGGTTAAATGTTGGTCGCTGATGGGTTTCTTTTTGCTTTCTACAGCAATCAAATCACTCAAAATCTTTTTCACTTCACGACTCGAAATTTCTTCGCCCGTGTCCATCGTCATGGCTTCGTTGAAAAAGAATTTGAGTGGTATGGTTCCAAACTCGGTTTGCACATACTTGCTGTTTGCCACGCGCGATACGGTAGAAATATCAAGCCCTGTTCTGTCAGCAATGTCTTTCAGAATCATCGGCTTCATTTGCGTTTCGTCACCCGTTGCCAAATACTCATGCTGAATATCCAGAATCGTATTCATGCAAAGCAACATGGTGTGATAGCGCGATTGAATAGCTTCAATAAACCATTTTGCCGAATCAATTTTCTGTTTGATAAAGGTCATGGCTTCGCGCTGCTGCTTCGATTTCTGTTTTGCCTTTTGATAAGTAGAAATCATTTCTTTGAAATGTCCGCTTACGCGTAACTCAGGAGCATTTGCTCCATTGAGCGAAATAACGAGTTCGCCATTTGTATTCGTCAAAATAAAATCAGGAATGATAGTCAGTTGCGCATCGCCACGGTTGCCGCTGTAAGCGCTGCCGGGTTTTGGATTGAGCCGCGTAATTTCATCCAACACTTTTTTGAGCTTGACCGAATCCATCTCGAAAACGTGTTGCAGTTTATCGTAGTGCTTTTTTACAAAGGCGTCAAAATATCCTTCAATAATCCGAATCGCAATTTCAGTAAACACTGTTGGCTCTTCTTTGCGTTTCAATTGCAACAACAAACATTCTTCGAGGGTTCGCGCACCAACTCCGGGCGGGTCTAACTTTTGAATCTGTTCAAGAATTTCCTGTAGCTCTGCTTTGGTGGTGGTAATGTTTTGACGAAAAACCAAATCGTCTTCAATGGCATCCATCTCTCTGCGCAAATAGCCATCATCATCTAAACTGCCAATGAGGTGCAATGCAATTTGTTGCTGGCGTTCATCCAAATTCATCATGCCCACCTGCTCTTCTAAAAACTCTTGAAATGATGAAGAGGTAACTACCGGAACCGTTTTCTTGTCGTCATCGGGGTCGTGAAATTCGCTGGGGTCAGAAGTTTTATAATCAGCCACACCTTCGTCATCCTCATCATAATACTCACTCATATCCACTTCGTCATCCACTTTCAATTCTTCTTCGGCCGCTTCTGTTTCGGCTTCGTTCTCGGCAGTTTCAGGTTCGGGTGCCACAGTATCTTCCTGCACCTGGGGGATTTCATCTTCACCTCCTTCGCCTTCTTCCAGCGCAGGATTAACTTCTATCTCTTCCTTAATGCGCTGCTCCAATTGAGCCGATGGAACCATCAGCAATTTCATTAACTGAATTTGCTGTGGCGAAAGTTTAAGTCCGAGTTTCTGCTGTAATCTTTGGTCAATCATAATTTCCTCTCTCTAAAAACACTGTTTCGTTCGAATCAAAACTAAGAATGTTTCAAAGGTTTAGAAACTCATTTTTATTATTCTGATACTTTCGCACCGTTTATGAAGTCCGACAAAAAACCTTTTCTCGATTTTAATTTGCTGAAACGCATTATCAGTTTAGCCGACCCGTATAAACTTGTTTTCTATTCTGCCATTTGTTTTTCGATTGTGTTCGCGCTGCTTTCGGTAGGTCGTCCGTTGCTAATTATTTATACCGTTGACCACCTTGCTGTCAAAGATGGTTTCAATCTCGATAAACTAAAGCTGGCTACGTTTTGGATGATTGGCATTTTGGTTGTTGAAGGTGTGCTTCGTTATTTTTTTAATTACATAACGGCATGGTTGGGGCAGAATATTGTAAAAGATATGCGAGTGAAAGTTTACAACCACATCATTTATTCGCGGCTAAAATATTTTGACAATACGCCCATAGGAACTTCCACTACAAGAACCATTACCGATATTGAAGCCATCAACGATACATTCAGCGAAGGACTCATCAGCATTCTTGCCGATGTGCTTACGATTGTTGCAGTGGTTGGTGCTATGCTTTACGTTAACTGGAAAGTTGCCCTAGCAAGTCTTTTGGTTTTGCCTGCATTGCTTTGGTTTACCCGTTGGTTTCAGGAAGGTGTAAAGCGTTCTTTTCAGGAAGAGCGAATTCAAATTGCACGGCTCAATGCGTTTTTACAAGAACGAATTACAGGGATGCGCATCATTCAGATTTTTAATGTAGAAGAAAAGGAGAAGAAGAAGTTTTCAGAAATAAATGCCGCGCTTCGCGATGCAAACATCAATGGCATTTGGTATTTCTCTTTGTTCTTTCCTGCAGTAGAAGTTTGTTTGGCAATTGCTATCGGCTGTATGGTTTGGATGGCTTCGAACCAAATTTTGAGTGGCGTTGCGTTCAACCAAAATCCGCTCGATATAAAAGGAGTGGGAATTATTTCGGGTTTCATTCTGCTTATCAATATGTTGTTCCGTCCGCTACGGTTTATTGCTGATAAGGTGAATGTTATTCAACGCGGAATTGTAGCGAGCGAACGCGTATTCAAGTTGCTTGATAAAGATGAATTCATTCCTAACAATGGAAAATTTGTTCCCGAAAAAGTTGAAGGAAAAATTTCGTTCGAGAATGTTTGGTTCGCTTATACCAACGATGATTACGTGCTGAAAAATATTTCGTTCGAATTAAACGCTGGAGAAACACTCGCCATTGTTGGAGCAACCGGCTCAGGTAAAACTTCTACCATTTCCATTCTTGGTAGATTCTACGACATCAATAAAGGTTCCATCAAAATTGACGGGACCGATATTCGCGATTACGAACTTTCGGCCCTTCGTTCAAAAATGAGTGCGGTATTGCAGGATGTTTTTCTTTTTGCGGGAAGCGTTTATGAAAACATTACCCTACGCAACGAAAACATTTCGCACGAAGAAGTAATGCGCGCGGCACAATTAGTTGGTGCGCACAATTTCATTTCCAAACTTCCGGGGGGTTACGATTACCTGGTAATGGAGCGCGGTGCAACACTTTCCATGGGACAGCGACAATTAATTTCGTTTGTGCGCGCGCTCGTTTACAATCCTCGCATTCTCATTTTAGATGAAGCCACTTCAAGCATTGATACCGAAAGCGAAGAACTGATTCAACACGCCATTGAAACTTTGGTGAAAGGAAGAACTTCCATTGTGATTGCACATCGGCTGTCTACTATTCGCAATGCGCACAAAATTATGGTGCTCGATAAAGGCGAGGTGAAAGAATTCGGCACGCACGATGAGTTGCTTGCCGTAAACGGATTCTACAAACGATTGTACGATATGCAGTTTATGAAAGAGACACAGGAGACCATTTAGTTCACTAGCTGTAGTAAGAAATTTGCTGTTTACGGCAGAAACAAAATTTTGATTTCCGCTTTTCACTTCTTATCCTTGTCGTATTATTCACTCAAAAAAATCATTCTATGTAAAAATTATTCTTTGCCTTTGCAGCAGTTGCCTTAATGGGTTCTGCTACTTCTTGCAAAAAATGCGGTTACTGTAAATACAGCAACGGACAAGGTAACAGCGATGCTACTTGCAGAAACTCTACTTTAACAGCGGTTGGAGTTGATGAATACGCACAGGCTGAATCTAGCTGCCAGGCAAACAGTGGCACTTGGGTTGTAACTAAATAAGCTCTTGCTTGAAATAAAAAAGCCGTTTCATTTTTTATGAAACGGCTTTTTTTATTTGGAAATTACAGAAGCTTCTCAAAGTCCTCAATTGCATTCACCAATTCCTGCACTCCGCTTTCGGGCATTGCGTTGTAGAGTGAAGCGCGAAATCCGCCAACAGTTCGATATCCTTTTATTCCAACAATGTTTTTTTGCTTACAGAACTCAATGAACTTTTTTTCCAGCGAAACATCTTTTGTTTTAAAACAAACATTCATCAATGAGCGGTCTTCCTTTGCTACCATTCCCTCAAAAATTTGAGAAGCATCAATAGCATCGTATAATTTTTTTGCCTTTCTGATATTTCGCGCTTCAATGTTTGCAATGCCCTCTTTCTTTATCCAGAGCAAAGTCAAATACGAAACATACACCGCAAAAACCGATGGCGTGTTGTGTATGCTTTCTTTATTTATATGCACTTGATAGTCGAGCATCTTCGGAATTTTACGATTGACAGTGCCAAGAATATTCTTTTTGACCACTACAATCGTAGTTCCCGCAGCGCCAGCATTTTTTTGCGCGCTGGCATAGATTAAATCGAATTGACTGTAATCAAGTTGCCGCGAAAAAATATCGGAGCTCATGTCAACTACAAGTGAGTGGTGAGTAGCAAGTGGAGAATAGTAAGAGGGGTTTAGTTGCGTTCCGTAAATGGTGTTGTTCGAAGTCAGGTGAATGTATTTGCATTTACAACTCGCCTCTTGCCATTCACCATTCGTCAGCTTCGGAATAAAACTATAATTCGATTCTCTTGATGAACCCAACACCTCAACCTTACCAAAAAGTTTCGCCTCTTCCATAGCCGAATGCGCCCATTGTCCTGTATCTAAATAACCTGCGGTTTCATTTTCGTTGAGCAAATTCATAGGCACCATGCAAAACTGTGTGGAACCTCCACCCTGTAAAAACAAGACTTCGTAGTTATCATTCAGGTTCATCAATTCTTTCACCAAAGCGCGCGCATCGTGCATTACTTTTACAAATTCTTTGCTACGGTGCGAAATTTCAAGAATGCTCAAACCTGTTCCCGCAAAATCATCGATGGCCTCCTTCGCCTGCTGCAAAACTTCCTCGGGCAGTATCGCGGGTCCGCTATAAAAATTTATTTTCTTCATGCGGCAAACATAACCATTGAACGTATTTTGAAAACCAAAATCTTATGCCAACAGAATCAATCCGCATTCAGAAATTTTTGAAACGCAATTGGGAAGGTCCCATGTGGCATGGCAATACTTTGAAAGAAGTGCTCAAAGATGTTTCGTGGGAACGTGCGTTTTACAAGCCTGGAAATTTTCCGCACAACATTTATGAGTATGTGCAGCACATGCTGTGCTGGAGAAAATTTGTTTTGGAGCATTTGAAAGGAAACACTTCTTACTCGGTTGAAATAAATTCAGCGGGTGATTGGATTACAGATTATGAGAAAACCGAGGAGAGTTGGATGAAAACTCTTTTTGAATTAGAGAACAATCAAAGTGAATTGTTGGCTGCGTTCGAAAATTTTCAAGAGGAGAAATTAGATGAATTGGTTCCGGGCAAACAATTCAATTGGTATGTGATGATACACGGTTTGATACATCACGATATTTATCATTCCGTGCAAATTGCACTGCTGAAGAAGTGTTGAGCGCTTCATCTCTTTCCACTTCACTACACATTTATCCTCGCGTTGTTGGCACTTGCTGAAACTCAATTTGTTTCAATAATTATATTTGTTTCGAATTAAAACCACACAGATGAAATTTATAGTTTCTACTACCTCTCTTCTTAAAAGTTTACAAACCATTGGCGGAGTTATCAGCTCAAGCAGCGTGCTTCCAATTCTCGGAGATTTTTTGTTTGAAATAAAAAGCGGAAACCTTACTGTATTCGCTACCGACCTCGAAACTTCTATGAGTACCGAGTTGAAAGTTGAAGCAAAGGACAACGGCAGAATTGCTATTCCAGCGCGCATTCTTCTCGACACTTTAAAAACCTTGCCTGAGCAACCACTTACTTTTAAAGTAGATGCAAAAACTTTCGGCATTGAAATCACTTCTGAAACCGGGCGTTATAAACTAAGCGGAGAAAATGCCGATGACTTCCCAAAAATTCCAACGGCTGATTCAGTAACTGAAATCAATCTTCCTTCTTCTGCTCTCAATAATGCTATTGCAAAAACTTTGTTCGCGGTAAGTAGTGATGATTTACGTCCGGCTATGACGGGTGTTTTGTTTCAGGTTTCCCCCGATGGAATGACTTTTGTTTCTACCGATGCACACAAACTGGTAAAACTTCATCGCGACAATGTGAAAGCTTCGAAAGCAGCACAGTTTATTGTTCCTAAGAAAGCATTGGGATTATTGAAAGGCTCTTTGCCTATTTCTGATTCAGGTGTGAACGTTGCTTACAACAAATCAAACGCCTTCTTCACTTTCGAAAACACAAAATTGATTTGCCGTTTAGTGGATGCAAACTATCCTGATTACAACGCGGTGATTCCTCAAAACAATCCGAACAAACTTTCTATCAATCGTCTGGAGTTTCAAAACGCCATGCGCAGAATTTCGATTTACTCGAACAAAACTACGTATCAGGTAATCTTAACTATTGCAGGAAGCGAATTGAAAATTTCTGCGCAGGACATGGATTTCAATAGCGAAGCAACCGAGCGTTTAACTTGCAGCTACGAAGGTGGCGATATGGAAATTGGTTTCAATGCGCGTTTCTTAATCGAAATGCTTGGCGTGCTCGATTCAAACGAAATTGAAATTGAGCTTTCTACTCCAACACGTGCAGGTGTTCTTCGCCCAACCGAGAAAAACGACAACGAAGATTTGTTGATGCTGGTAATGCCGGTGATGATAAATTCATAAACATAAGTTAGTATTAAGTGGCTAGTAGTTAGACAATACAAATTCGTTTTACGTTTTTTATAACCGCCCTTAACGGGCGGTTTTTTATTTTGCGATATGAAACAAAGGCTTGTTTTTTTTATTTCCCTTTTCATTAGCTGCAACAGTCTTTTCTCTCAATCAGCAATTATTTCTCACACTACTGATTTAGTGGTGGCGAAAAATTATGTGGAAGCCAATCGTTTTATTGATTCCATCTTAAAGAAGGATGCAAAGAGTTTAGATGCACTGATTATGAAAGGCAATTTGGTATTGAATGCTGAACTTGATTCCGCGAAGGCAATGAAGTTTTATACAGAGAATGATGAATCGGTTTTTTCTCAGACTATTTCGGAAAAACCAAAGCTGCTTCCTAAAAAAACAGTTTATGAAACCGAAAAATATTGGAGAAAATGCTTGAAGCTTGATTCATCACGTGCAGATATTAGAAAGGGCTTGTGTACCATTTATGCGATGGCATTGATGAAAGATTCGTTGAAGAATGAAATGGTTCGTTTAAAAAAATCGGTGCCTGACGACAACGAAGAAGCATTTAAGATGTGTGAATACGCGCGCAAGTTTAAAGAGCGAAACCGTTTTGATGAAGCGATGGAGCTTTATCAATTCGTTATAAAAATGTATCCGGCTATTGCAGGAATTCGCTGCGACATAGCTTCAGAATATTTTTATGAGGGAAGAATGAACGAAGCTTTAGCATGGCTCGATTCGTGTTATCAATTTAAAACGGTGGATGAAACTTCGTTTTTGAATGGTGCCTTTATCTATAGCGAGCTCGGCTATTTTGACGATGCGCAAAATGTGCTCAACACCTACTCGCGCATTTACAAACGCAAGATGGATGTGTTTTACTACGGACTTCGTTTGTTTTCTGATTCAAGCGACAAATGTTTTGATGTGCTGAAAACATTTTGCGATGAAGTTGACACCAATCAATACAGCAATGAAATTGCTCTTGCACAAATCTTGCTGAGCGCACGTGATTCATTCACTATAAATACTTATCTACTGATTGTAACCAACAACGCCATTCCCGATTACTACAAAACATTGATTCATGCTCGCGCCATGAAACAGTTTCGCGATAACTGTAAGCCGTTTGTGCTATATGGAATTCTACAAGCGTTCGTAAAAAATTATTCGGCCGCTGTTCAGTTTTTAGAAGAAGGTGAGAACTGCGATATGCAGGGAGAAGAAAAAGATTCCTGGAGATTGATTTACACCTACACACTTTATAAGCAAAACAAGGTGGATGATTTTGCAAAATCTACTTCGCATCTTTCTAATTCGTCCAACGCATTCTTGCGTCAGGCTTCAAATTATTTTTCAGCAAGAATGCTCATCGTAAAAAAAGAAACGGCTGCGGCTAAAAAGGTATTGAGTAAAAATGCGGGAGAAACGGAAGCAACAAAATATCGTGAACTTTCAGAGGGGCTATTGAAATCAGTGAAGTAATTACTTCGTTCCTTCGCTTCCCGTTTCGGCATGTGGATGACCATACTGTGTTTTCTTTTTTTCTCTCCATGCTTTTTCTTCTGCATCTATTTCCTCCTGCTCTTGTGCGGTGAGTTGATGCGTTTCTATCTTTTTAAAATCGGGCGAGCCGGCATTTACCCAACAGGTAAACCAAATATCCGCTACCATTTTTATGGAGCGTCTCATTTTGCGCTCCACCATTCCATCCATCATTTTACTGTAAGCAGCTGTGTAATCTTCTGAATACATTTTGCCCGTTGTAATTCCGCGTGTATCAAATGCATATTTTCTATCGGCAGGAAAGGATTGGCTTATTTGTTTTTCGAAACCAAAAACGCTGTCAAGTGCGCGGTGGCTTTCCATAATAGTTGCCCAAATTCTTTCGTTTGGCTTAGCTACAAATTCTGCTTTGCCAATAAAATAATCATAGTCATCTCCAAACAATTCGGGTATGCGCGACTCCCAAAACCCGTGTATGCCCACTTGGTTTGTTTGTGCTCCGTTGTAATTTTCTGTAGTGTGCAACGGTACGTTTGAGTCAGCAATGTAGTGTCCTATTTCAGCGGAAGTGCGCAAAATTTTCTGTTTGTCTTTTGCCTTGAACGCATCTTCTAAACGATACATCATGGTTTGAATATGCCACGGCACAATACCATACGCTTTCAATGTGTCTTCCGAATATTTTGCAACAGCATCTTTCCAGCGATGCGGCATAGAGTCGCAAGGCAAAGTGCAATAATGGTCTAAATCTATATAGTGCCGCGGTGCTTCTTCAGCTACAGAATATCTTCGCTTGTCGGGGTCAACGGCATGCTCAGTAATGAAATCAATATTCTCTTTGTAAAACGAAATCATTTCGGGCGGCAAAAGAAAAACCGCAATGCGATTGATTCTTTGGTGCCCCCAAAAACCCCATGCGTTTGCCGAGGAATAAAAAACAATCAGAAAAACAAAAACGGAAATTTTTTTCTGCATTTACTTCGCATTTTTTGAATGATGGTCTTCCTCAATCTCTGTAACTCCACCGCTCATAACAAACTTCATCACGTGTCCTGCTCCTATGTCGTGGAGAACTTGAATTTGGTCTTTGTTCACCACATATAAAATGCCCGAAAGGTTATAAGAGAGTGGTGCATACACCGCAACCTTGTCCTTAATATTCAGTTCGCTCAAATCATCCTGGGTAATAAAACCGAGTTTAAAAACGCCTGTGCCTTTGCCCCATTCGAACAAAACAGGTTTGTCAAATTTTTTCTTTTTGCTCATGAACGCTCCGAAAAAATCTTTGAGTGACGAGTAAATATCTTTCACCAAAGGAGTGCGCTCAAAAATTTCATCGAGAAAATGCAACAGCGGTTGCGCAATAACCAACGAACCGAAGTAGCCGATTATAGCAATGATGAAAAACATGGTAATAATTCCGAAGCTTGGGAAATAGAAATTAAAAACAGCGCGATAAACTCGCTCAATTGAAGAGTCAAGCAGATTGAAAATATAGACCACCGAATAAATGGTTACAAAAATTGGAGCAAGTAAAAGCAAGCCCTGAAGGAAATAGGAAACAATTCTTCCGAATCCTGATTTAAACCAAACGCGTGTTCTTCCCATATTGTTATTTGACAGGGTAAATTTATAAAAGAAGAAGTAGTTCTGTTTTTATAAGCGAATTCTATTTTTGATTCATGTCGAAATATTTTTTGTCTTTCATTTTCGCGCTTTGCATTTTTTCTCTTCATGCAGAAGAAGCTACACAAAAGCCAAATCCTTTTGTGGCTGACATACATTATTCAGCGGGCAAATTGTTTCCCATGCATCCCAATTTTCCAAAAACAAGTTTTACCAATGTGGCAGAAATTTTTTTGGGTTATCAGGCTTACGGAAATAAACCATGGCACCGATTGTTTAATTACCCGCGTATTGGGCTTTCATTTATTTATCAGGATTTGGGCAACCGCGCTATTTTCGGTCAGCAGTTTTCTATCGTTCCTACCGTTTATTTTTCTACTGCAAAAAAGGAAACGGCAAAAGTGTATGCCGAATTAAGGTACGGCTTAGGAGTAGCCTCTTTCACCAATGTCTACGATTCAATCGAAAATCCACGCAACTCAGAGGTTAGCTCAATATTTGCGTGGCAATATACGCTTGGTGCAAACCTTAACTG
Organism: Bacteroidota bacterium; assembly: GCA_947476645.1. GTDB lineage: Bacteria > Bacteroidota > Bacteroidia > Chitinophagales > LD1 > Bog-950. The sequence continues at coordinate 10,648 of CANJRM010000027.1, read as the reverse complement.
GAATGTGAGCAAATACATAGGTCTGCAACTCGGGGGCGTTTGGTATCACGCTTCAAATGCACATACCAAATTACCCAACGTGGGCATGAACAACTTTGCTATTTACGCTGGCATACTTATTTATCCGTTTGGAAAATTCAGCAGGAATCATGACTTCGATTCGGTTCAAATTGATAGGAAGTGGCACCTTAATTTTCGCTTTGGTGCAGGATGGCACGAAATGGGAAATGCCTTCGGAAGTAAAAACAAAACGAAATATCCGGTTTATACAGCTTCCATTTACACCACGCGCAGGTTAGCCAAATTAATTACTGCAAAAATGGGATTGATATATCGGTACTATCCGATGTATAAAACATTCATTGAAGAGCATAAAGTGTTTGACTCTCAACTCACTTTGCGCTCATCGGCTTTCATTGTTTTTGTTGGTGCCGATTTATTGCTTGGGCATTTCGCTATTAGTTTAGAAGCCGGAGTAAACGTTTACAAACCCGCTTATAGTTCTTTCAACGACTACTATGAAAAGTCAAAGGGCTTCAGTTACTATACCAAACGATATCTGGCTACACGCTTCGGGTTAAACTACTACATTCTTGACCCTTACAAACATCCAAGAAACAACGTTTTTCTGGGTGCTTATGTAAGTGCTAACGAAGGACAAGCTGAGTTTTTGGAAATGAATCTTGGCTATGTTTGGTAAGCAAAAAAATTATTCTGCCTGGCTTTTGATTGCTGCTATTGCTGCGGCTTTGTGGCTTCCGAATTTATTTGCGCTCGGTATGTTTATAGACGGAATAGTTGATGCTATTCTCGCACAAAGTTTGTATTTGCACATTGGTTCTTTTTGGGAACCAAAATCACAAGCCATTTCCTGGTCTTGGGGAACTATGCCGTTGAGCATTTATTTGCTTTCACTTTTCTACAAAATTTTAGGCGACCACTTTTGGGTGGAGCGCGTTTATTCTTTTCTGTGCGCGTTACTTCAGTTAGGATTGATTTATCAGCTCTGGAAAACACTTTTTGCCTATGAAGAAGCAATTAAAAAACAAGCGTGGCTACCCTGTTTGCTTTGGATTATTTGCCCGCTTACCGGCTGGTGTTACGGCAACAACATGATGGAAAACACGATGACGCTTTTCACTACCAGCGCTATCATCGCTTCGTTAAGCTTTATACGAACGCAAAAAAATATTTTACTGTCGAGTTTTCTCGTTGCGCTTTTTTTGCTGCTTGCGTTTATCACTAAAGGTCCTGTGGTGCTTTTTGTTTTTGCACTGCCTGCTCTTTTCATCGGGATGAATGAAAATTTCAACTGGCAACTGGCGTTAAAATTTTCCTTCCTCCAAATTTTTTCCTTCTTTCTGCTTGCTGTTTCTCTCTTTTCAATACCCGAGGCAAATAATTTTTTGCATCACTATTTTGAAGAGCAGATTAAACCCTCCTTGGGTAACAGTTCTCCTACAGACGGTGCGCGCTATTCCATTCTACTCCTGTTGACAATAACCATTTTTCCCTTTGTGCTAATGAGTGCTATTCGGTTTGGGATAAACAAAAAAACGTTGCCGAACGAGAAAATGTATTGGCGGTTTCTATTGCTGGGTTTATGTGGAAGCCTTCCTATTATGATTAGCAACAAGCAACGGCAGTTTTATTTGCTTCCCGCTATGGTTCCCTTCGTAATAGGCTTTGCTATTTATTTGTTGCCTCTTATAGACTGGCTGAACGAAAAAATAAAAGAGAGCTGGCAACAAAAAATTATTCCTGTAATCAAATACGGAAGCATAGCCACCATTTTACTTTGTATGGTTTTATGTTTTACTCAAGCCGGAACTTTTGTTCGCGACAATGATTTGCTGAGTGATTTGCAAAGGGTAAATACACTTACGAAAAACGAAACCGCCATTTGTGCCGATGATATTTTTTTCGAACAATGGAGTTTGAAAGATTATTTGCTTCGCTTGTATCGTAAACGAGTTTGCATGTCGAATGAAAATGTAAAAACGCCTTTCTACTTTACATTGCCAAATCAAACAGGAGAACATCTCCCTGCTGGTTCTAAAAAGATTATGGCGGGAAAAACTTTAGACCTGTATCAAACTCCGCAGTAAAAACTATTCTGTTTCTCTCTACTTGTTGTTATTCAATAGATTCAAGAATTATGCTGCACGCAAATTTTATTTCGTCTTCTGTAATGATGAACGGTGGCGCAATGCGCATGCAATGAGGGGCAAATAAAAACCAATCGGCAAGCACACCGCGCTCAATGCACTTGTCAATAATTCTTTTGTTCTGCTCAAAGTTTTCAAACTCCAAAGCCATCATCAAACCGATTCTATGTTTCGACTTTATTTTTGGATGAACCAGCAATTTTTCAAATAATTTTCCCTTTGCTTCAACAGTTGAAACCAATTTTTCCTTTAGCAAAACTTCAAACGCAGCCAAGCCCGCTGCACAACAAACCGGATGTCCGCCAAATGTGGTGATGTGTCCCAACACAGGATTTTCGGTAAGCAGATTCATTCTTTCTTTCGAAGAAATAAAAGCACCTAAGGGCATTCCGCCACCAAGAGCTTTGGCGAGAAGAAGAATGTCGGGAGTAATTCCAGAATGCTCAAACGCAAACATTTTTCCTGTGCGACCCAAACCTGTTTGCGCTTCATCAAAAATTAAAAGCGCGTTCACTTCATCGCATCGCTTTCTCAACTGCGCCATAAATTTTTGAGAAGGAATCGAGATGCCGCTTTCCGCTTGAATTGGTTCAATGATTACAGCCGCAGTTCTGCACGAAATTTTTTCCAAATCATTTTCATTGCCGTATTCCAATTGCAATGTATCGGGCAACAGCGGACGAAATTTTCTTTTGAAATTTTCATCGCCCATTACACTCAACGCACCTTGAGTGCTTCCGTGATACGCATTCTTGAATGAAACAAATTGTGTTCTTCCCGTCACGCGCTTCGCCAACTTCATAGCGCCTTCGGTAGCTTCAGCTCCGCTATTGGTGAAATAAATGTTGTTCAAATTAGCAGGAAGAAACTCGGTTAGTCGTTTTGCATACTTCACTTGCGGGCTTTCGACAAACTCGCCATACACCATCAGGTGCATATATTTTTCTGCCTGCTCTTTTACCGCTTGCACAACTTGTGGATTCGAATGCCCGAGATTGCTTACCGAAATTCCCGCAATAAGGTCAAGATATTTTTTGCCGTTCACGTCAAACATATACATGCCTTCAGCCTTTTCAATTTCAAGCAAAAGCGGAGCGGGGCTGGTTTGCGCTACATGTGAAAGGAAAAGTTGACGGTTCGAAAGCATAATTTTACGGTTGGGCTAAAATAACGGCTTTCGTCAACCGTGAGCATTTTTAAACTCTTACAGGATTGCTAACCTTGCGCGCTTTATGAAATATTTCTCTGCTTCCTTTTATTACGTTCGTTACAGTACCCTCGGAAAAATCATCCGCGAAACGTATCGACAGTTTAACTGGAAGGTGTGGTTGCTCAGTGTAATTTTCATTGCGCTGTATTTCATCAATCAGTTTGTTCACTTGATTTTTCGTTTGCTTGATGCGGTTTTTCATCGCAATCATCTAAAGCAAAAAATCACTCAGCCTGTTTTCATTATTGCAAATCCGCGAAGCGGCACTACTTTTTTACATCGGTTAATGGCAATGGATGAAGAGCGTTTTACTTACACCAAATACGCGCACACATTTTTCATGACCTCTTCGTTTGTGCAGTTCTACTTTGTATTTCGTTGGGTTGACAGAAAAATATTTCGCGGCATCATTAGCCGCAGTTTGAATTTTTTAGATGATAAATTTTGGGGCGGATGGGACGATGTTCATGCTATGGGTTTCAACAAAGCGGAAGAAGATGAATTGGTTTTTGCTCAGACGATGATGAGCGTGGGTTTGATGATGCCTTTTCCGTATTTCCATCAAATACATGACAATAAATTTTTAGACCATCAGCCCGAAGAAGTGCGCAGGAACGTAATGGATTTTTATGAAAGCTGTGTGAAACGATTTGTGTTTCGTGCAGGAAAAAACAAAACCTATCTCGCAAAAAATGTAATGAGCACTGGGCGTTTCAAAACTTTGCTTGAGCGTTTTCCTGATGCAAAAATTATTTACATCGCGCGCCATCCTTACGATTCGGTGCCTTCGTTTGCCAGCATGTTTACAGCACTCAACAAAATTCATTCTCCGCAAATAGCCGACACCGACCCGCCAAATAAATCGTGGGCACAACTCGGCATTGATTTTTTTAAATACTCAAAAGAGATGCGGCAATCTATTCCTGCTTCACAATTTATTGGATTGAATTATGATGATTTGCTTGCCGACCCGCAAGGAACAGTGAAGAAAATTTATTCGCATTTCAATTGGACTCTCTCTGAAATTTTTCTGGAGCGATTAAGCCATGAACATACGAGAAGCAAAACATACAAGAGCGCGCACGAATATTCTTTAGAGCAATATGGATTTACCAAGCAGGAAATTTATGCTGAGCTTGGCGACATGATGGATGAGTTTGGATTTGAAAAAGAATTCTAATCACTTAGTTTCATAGCACAAGCCATTCCATCCATTGCGGCACTTACAATTCCTCCCGCATAACCTGCACCCTCGCCACACGGAAATAAATTTTTGACTTGCGGATGTCGTAACGTTTCCTTTTCCCGTGGTATGCGAACAGGGCTGCTGCTTCGACTTTCTACTCCAACTAAAATTGCTTCGTTGGTTCGGTAGCCGCGCATCTTCTTTCCAAAATCAATTAAGCCTTGTCGCAAGGTTTCAGCTATGAAATCGGGAAGTAAGGAATTCAAATCGCGAGAAATTAAACCTGGCAAATAAGAAGAGCGTGGAATTTGTTTCGAAACTTTCTTTTGAATAAAATCTTCCATACGCTGTGCCGGTGCCTCAATACTTTCAGTAGCGGCAAAGGCTTTTTGTTCTACCTGTTTCTGAAATTCTAAAGCAGCTAATGCTCCTTTGCTTTCAAACTGTGCCCAGTTTTCGGGTTTTACTTCTACTATCATTCCGCTGTTAGAAAATGGGCCGTTGCGCGCGCTTGAACTCCAACCGTTCACCACGATTTCATTGGCGTTAGTAGATGCAGGTGCAATCACTCCACCCGGACACATGCAGAACGAAAACACACCTCTTCCGCACGCCTGTGTAACCAAACTATAAGTAGCAGGCGGCAAATATTCTCCGCGCTCGGTTCGCTTGTATTGAATGGTGTCAATTAAACTTTGATGATGCTCTACACGCACGCCAAGCGCAAACGGCTTAGCTTCAATCAAAATATTTTTTTTGTGTAGCAATTCAAAAATGTCGCGTGCTGAATGTCCTGTTGCAAGAATTACATTTTCGCACGCGTATTCGCTGCCATCGGCACAGCAGATGATTTTTATTTCACCGTCAACAAGTTTAAAGTCCGAAACTTTTTTGTTGAAGAGAACTTCGCCACCGTTTTCAATAATGGTGTGTCGAATGTTTTCGATAATGCGCGGCAGTTTGTTGGTACCTATATGCGGATGCGCTTCGTAACCAATTCGCTCATCAGCACCGTACTGAATAAAAATGTCGAGCACTTTTTTTATGTCGCCACGCTTGCTGCTGCGCGTGTAAAGTTTACCATCGCTGTAAGTTCCCGCACCGCCTTCGCCAAAACAATAATTGCTTTCGGGGTTGATGTAAAGCTTTTTGTGAATGGCAGAAATATCGGTAATGCGCTCTTTCACTTCTTTGCCGCGTTCTAAAATTATTGGTTTGATTCCCTGCTCTAAACATTGCAACGCAGCAAAAATTCCCGCGGGACCAAAACCTATGATGTGGCAGGTCTTCGATGAAAGGTTGTGGTAATGAATGGCGGGCGAAGCAGAAGGAAGTTCCTCTCCTTGCAAGTAAACTTCAACCTTCAGCAAAAAAACAATTTGCGCTTTACGCGCATCGAGCGATTTGCGAATGATTTTTACAAGCGCAATTTGCTCCACCGAAATTTCAGCAGCATTAGCTGCTGCATTTTTTATTTCAACAGCAGAGGATGCTTGCTCGGGAGTAAGTTTTAATTCAAGGTGAAGAGGCATTGGTTAGGTTTTTATCCTAAAACAAAAGTGAAGATAGTATTTACACACCCTTCAAAAAATCGCGGATGTCATAATACGATTGCAGGGCTGTGGGGTCAACCCCAGGCAAACTGAAAAAACTATGGAACAAACCTTTGTACTCTCTGTAAAGCCCGCGATTGCCGCCCGTTTCCAATTGCTTAAAATATTTGTAGCCGTCATCAAGCAGCGGGTCAAACTCGGCAGTAAGCATAAAGGCTGGTGCAAGGTTTGTAAAATCGGTTTGGTAACAAGGCGAAATATCGGGGTGGCATTGGTCTTCTTTGCGCGGAGTGTATTGGCTTTGAAACCAAAACATGGTTTCTTTCTCCAATAAATATCCGTGTCCGTTTCTGTCAATGGAAGGATTGTTGAGCTTGCCATCAATCCACGGATAAATTAAAATCTGCGCTTTGAGCGGAACGTTTTCCTTTTTGCAACGATGCGCCATGCAGGCAGAAAGATTTCCTCCGGCACTGTCACCTGCCACAACTAAATCATCAGGATTGCCGCCATAGTTTGAAATGTTTTTCCGCACCCATTGAATGGCAGTAAATGCATCGTTGTGCGAATGAGGAAACGGAAACTCGGGAGCCAAACGATAATCAACTGCCACCACCACACAGTTATTGGTATGGCATAATCTTCTGCAAACATTATCATGACTCTTTAAACCATAAAGCACAAACCCTCCACCGTGATAGTAGATGATAACGCGCTGATTGGTTGAATCGTTGTTTTGATAAATGCGGATAGGAACGCCATCGGCATTTGCATCGGTTGCTTTTTTAACCGCTACGCGCTTATCGAAAAGAAAAGTTCCGTAAGCAGCTGCACGATTTGCTTTGCTTCGAAGCGATTCAATCGTATCGTTATCGGGGTCAATGGGTTTGCGCAGTTTGCCGAATAGCAAAACGAGTTTAATTTTCCAGTTCATGAAAATGAAAGTAAACAATTGGCTTTATTGAACGCAGCCGCTATTTCCATCGTCCACAATCGTAGAATGCACACAACATTTTGTAGATACCTTACGTTAGATTGTGGACAGCGTGTGAATAAGTTAGCGGTCGGTAAACTATTGCTATGAAAACAATCCTGACATCTCTTTTCATTTTACTCTCTATCGTCACGGTTTCTGCTCAGCAAAAACAGGACATCGTCAACTATGTGGAGCGATACAAGCAGGCAGCCATAGACGAAATGGTTCGTTCTAAAGTTCCGGCAAGCATTACGCTGGCACAAGGCATCCTCGAATCAAACGCAGGTACCTCGGTGCTTTCAAAAAACTCGAACAATCATTTTGGTATTAAGTGCAAAGATGAATGGACCGGTGAAAAGTATTACCATGATGACGACCGTCCGCAGGAATGTTTCAGAGTTTACAGCAATGTGCGCGAATCGTATGCCGACCATTCAGATTTCCTATTAACCCGTCCGCGCTACGCTCCTTTGTTTGAACTGCCGTTGACGAGTTACAAGTATTGGGCTTACGGTTTAAAGGAAGCGGGCTATGCTACTAATCCTAAGTATGCGCCAATGCTTATTGCTTACATTGAAGATTACAAACTGTATGAGTTCGACAAGCAAGCAGTAGCCATGATTGAAGAAAAAGAAAAGTTAATGAAGCAACCGGAAGTAACCGAGCCGTTACTGGCAAAAGCCGAATCGAGAATTGTGGTGACCGATGTAAAGAACAAAGAACACCATCATCAAATAGTTACCGAAGCAAAAAGCACCGAAGAGGGCAGACAGGAATTTGTGGTGAATGGCGTTCGCGCTACAAAAGCTATTGGTAACGAAGACCCTTTTAAAGTGGCATATGAATACAATATTGATTACTCGTACATAATGACTTTTAACGACCTCAACACAGGCGACCGTTTTAAAGATGGTGAGTTTGTGTTTCTGCAACCCAAAAAGTCGAGAGGTGCAGATGCTACTTATACTGTTTTGGCAGGCGAGAGCATGCGCGATGTATCGCAGAAAACAGGCGTTAAGCTTCGCGAGCTTTATGCAAAAAACTTAATGAAGATGAATGAGCAGGCGTATGCAGGTGAGCCGGTTTCGTTGCAGGAAAAGAAAACTGCTCCACCCCGTGTAATGTCGTATGCCGAGTATTTGAAAGAACAAACCCGCTTGGCGCAAGCGCAAAATAAAGTTCCCGCCAATTCAACTGCCTCAACCAATAATGATGTTCCTTCTCTGCCCGACAACAGAATACAATTGAACGCGCAGTATCAGGTGCAGCAAAGCGATACGCTTTACTCGATTGCCCGTAAATTCAACACCTCGGTGGAAGCATTGAAAGAAATAAATCAACTCGAAAGCACCGATGTAAAGGCGGGTCAAACGCTGGTGGTGAGTAAGTAGAGCAAAAACATTATTCGTTAATAGAAGATAAAGAACCCCGCACAGGGGTTTTTTATCTTGAACCTTGTAAGGAATTTATTGTTCTACCGACAGAAGAAGAAACAACCATGCGCAACATCACTTCCAATTTTTTCTTTGCCCTTTTTATTTTGGCTTCGCTTAATTCGTGCGCACAAAAAAACAACGCGGCAAAAACCACTTCTACAAAAAATAATTCAACTACAACTATGGATGCAAATGCAAAGCTCGATACCATCACTTTTGGTGGCGGATGTTTCTGGTGCACAGAAGCTATTTTTCAACGGCTCAACGGAGTTATATCTGTAGAGTCTGGTTACAGTGGCGGCAAAGTGAAGAATCCTTCTTACAAAGAAGTATGTACGGGCATGACAGGTCATGCAGAGTGCACGCAGATAGTTTACGATGCCAACAAGATTCCTCTCGCTGAAATATTGCAGGTGTTTTTCAAAACGCATGACCCAACAACCTTGAACAGACAAGGTGGCGATGAGGGCACACAATACCGTTCGGTTATTTTTTACCGCAACGAAGAACAAAAGAAAATTGCTGAAGACATTAAGAACGGCTTAGACAAAAGCGGTGCATTCAACGACCCTATTGTAACGGAGGTTACTGCCTTCGATGTTTTCTACAAAGCCGAAGACTATCATCAGAACTACTACAACCTGAATAAGGAAAAGAATTCTTACTGCACTTATGTGATAGTGCCTAAGGTGGAGAAGTTTGAGAAATATTTTGCAGATAAACTCAAGAAGTAAATAGTAGCAAGTAGATAGTAATTAGACCGAACCGATTTTGTCTAACTACTATCTACTTTTTACTTACTACATAATTTTTCATATTTGGCGAAACCAAGATGAATGGAAAAGCTCGTTCGGCTTCACGATAAAAATTTCAGATTATACAAAAGCGAAAGTGAAATACTTTCGGCTGTGCGCGATGTGGCGCACTTGATTAACGAAGACTATATTGGTATACGTCCGCTGCTTGTGCCTATACTCAATGGCTCGTTTATGTTTGCCAGCGACCTCATCAAAGAACTGATGCTCGACTGCGAACTCAGTTTTGTAAAAGCGGTTTCGTATCAGGGCACGCAATCGAACGGAAGTTTGAATACAGTCATTGGTTTGACTGAAAACATTGAGGGCCGACACATCATTATCATTGAAGACATAGTTGACACGGGTCACACGCTCTCTAAAATTCTTCCGGTGTTTCAGGAAAAAAATCCTGCTTCTATCAAAATTGCTTCACTGCTTTTTAAACCTAACGCGCTCAAAGTGCCTTTGAAAATTGATTATGTGGGCATGGAAATTCCCAACGAGTTTATTGTGGGCTATGGTTTAGACTATGACGGCTTGGGCAGAAACCTGCGCGACATTTATCAGGTTTACGAAGACTAACTTCAGTTGAAAAACATCATCATCATAGGCGGGGGCGCAGCGGGGTTTTTTGCCGCTATTAATTGCGCACAGAAAAATCCTGGCTACCAGGTTACCATCCTCGAAAAATCTTCTTCGGTTTTAAACAAAGTAAAAGTAAGCGGTGGCGGAAGGTGCAATGTTACCCATGCATGTTTCGATGCTAAAGAATTAGTGAAGCATTACCCGCGGGGTGAAAAGCAACTGCTGGGTGCGTTTACCAAATTTAATCCTTCGCATACCCTTGACTGGTTTGAGCAGCGAGGTGTAGAAATTAAGAGAGAAGATGACGGAAGAATGTTTCCGGTTTCTGATTCTTCACAAACTATTATTGATTGTTTTTTGAGCGAAGCGAAAAAGGCGGGGGTGGTGCTGAAGATGCAAACAGGAGTCGAAGAAATTAGAATTCAGAATTCAGAATTCAGAATTAATACAAGCACCAACGAGACTCTCGAAGCTGATGCGGTAATTGTTACCACGGGCTCTTCACACAGCGTTTGGAGCTTGCTCGAAAAGCTGGGTCACAAAATTATTGCTCCCGTGCCTTCGCTGTTTACGTTCAATATAAATGATGAAAGAATTAAGGGCTTACAGGGTTTGGCAGTTCAGGAAGCCATTGTCAAAATCTGCGGTTCAAAGTCAGCATTCAACATTCCGCCTTCAGCATTATTGATAACGCATACGGGCATGAGCGGCCCCGCTATTCTTCGCCTTAGTGCATG
>CANJRM010000026.1 GCA_947476645.1 Bacteroidota bacterium | reverse complement strand
GCACAGGGGTTCGTGTGCCGGTAGCGCGCTTAGGAAAATCTTCAGGATTTTTAGTGAGCGGGTTTTCATCGGGGTTTGGATTAGGATTAGGTATGGGCTCGGGTTTAAAATCAATAAGCATATAAGCAATCTCCACACGTCCCACTCCTTTTGGTTTACCGCGCTTGCTCACCCCATCGGCACCGGGTTGCTGATGATAATAACCTTTAATAATGTGCGATGGTGCGGCCATGTATTCCATTTGCGGAACCGTTTGCGGTTTGCCCGCTCTGGTTTTGGTTTTTTTACGCGGCTCCAGATTGCAGCTTTTAATATCGGCTGCGTTCATGTTGGGGTTTTGGTAAATATTGACCTCAATAAACCGGCTAAACACCGGGCTTAGCGCTTTGCGCGCCAGGTCTTTTGCCTCGCGGTCGGCACTGCTGGCCAGTTTTTTGTTTTTAGTAATGCCGTAAATGGTGTTCCAGACGCCTAAGAGAGGAGTTACCAAATCAATTTCGGCTTGGGCTATAGACCAATCCGCTTTTTTGAGGTTGACGCGGGTCATACAACTGTTTACCCTGCTGTCGAATGCTGAATCACTTCCTGTGTTAGTTGCCATTTTTGTTTCATTTTATGGTTAATAAATAATTAAAAACAAGTTTTTAGAAGCAGTTACCCGTTTACAAATGCTTTTTGAAAAAATCTAAATGCATGTTGCAAAAAGGAAAATGCTTTTTGGAAAGGGCAAAACGCTTTTAGAAAGTTTCCAAATGCTTTTTGGAAAAAGGAAAATGCTTTTGAAAAAATTCTAAATGCTTTTTTAAAGTTCCCGAATGCTTAGTAAATGTTTTCAACTGCTTTTGAAAAAAAATCAATTGCTTTTGAAAACTTCCTGAACCCTTTTAAAGAACGCTGCTTAACGGCAGCAAAGTTGAGTAAAGGCAAAAACCTGCACCACCCTGAATTCAGGGTATTTTAAAAAAGCCGTAAAAAGGCGGTTGATTAAGGAATAATGTATTTGCGCCAGCTTTCGGGCAGCTGCTCAATTAAGTCCTCGCGCTTAATATGCCCCAGCGCAAACATACGCGCCAGCAGCGTAGCCACATTAATACTGTCATACTTAAAGCGCAAGCTTTTGGTGTGCCCCTCGCTGGTATAATACGACTTGTAGGTTTTACCTGCTGCTTGCCGGGTGTTCTTATTATTCATTATTTCTTTGAGCGTTTCCAGCTCTGCCTCAGTAGGCGGGTGCTGTTCAAAATGTGGTTTGTCCATAAGTAGTGTTTTTGGTTGCTACAAATTTATAGCAGCATATAGCATACAGACAATAGGTTTTGAAAAAAAATTGTCATGGAATTGTCATTTTTTTGAAAAAATTTTTGAGTGGTAAATACACTCTACCCTACGCACCTCCATTGCGCGCTGCTTCGTTTATATTGCACCTGTTATGCACGAAAACTTTAACGGAGAACTTTTTTACAAAGCACATTTTTATAGCTGGAAATACAATGCCTATACCGGGGAAATGAAAGTATATAACAGCACCTTTAAACTATTAAGAGAATTTAAAATGGAACCCCGACTGCTTAAAAAAATGAGCCAGGTAACCGACCTCGTAAAACTTCATTTAGATAAACCCGACCGGCAAACTACTATTGATTACACAGCTTATGATGATGTGAGGGATGAGGGGATGGAGTGAATTTGAGTGACTACAACCAACACTCCCCCTGTGTATATTTGAAATTTGTATTTCGTAATTAGTCATTTTATTTACCTCATGAGTTTATTCGCCAAACTGCAACAAGCCAAAACCGAAGAAGATGTAAAAGACGCTTACATCAAGGCCTTGGGCTTGAAGAGCTACAGCAAAAATCTGGTGGATATTCAAACCAAAGAAATCTGGTTCGAAGCCAAGCGCGATGGGCGGCTGAGCAGCTACGCTATGTTTACCCAACTGATGCACTATGTGCAGCAGGCACTCAACAAAGGCGAAGAGCTGCCTCCGTTTTTGTGTGTGATAGACACCCACAAAGCCGCGCTGATGAAAAGCGCGGATGTGATTCCGTTCCTCGAAAAGAAAACCATTAAGTGGGGCAAAAGCGCGAGCAGCTATCCGCAGGAGGCGCTCGATGCCATCAGCGCGCATATAGGCACCCACATCGTTTCTTTTAAGATAGAAGACAGCGAAGAAGAGTTCATCTTCACGATTAAAAACGCCATTAAGAATGGCGACATCATCCGCACCCAAATTACCCCCGATAACCTGAAGCAGGTGTTCGATAAATGGGTGGACAAGATAGGCAAAGAGATTCAGGGTGTGGCGGCTGATGATTATGCGCTGCTGTTTTTTGCCGACATCATGAGCGATGGCACCACCTCTACCCACGACAAACTGCCTGCCGAACTGCTGCACAAAGGCAATGCCCCGGTGTTTAGCCTGGGCGGAAAGATTTATGAACTCGGCAACAAAGAAGGCTACCGGCAGTTTTGGGCCGTGTATCACCGACCGCCTAAAGAAGAATACCGCAACTATTTGTTGGAGAGGCGCGATAGCCTGATACCGCTGGACGAGCGCAGCTTCAAAGGCGCGTATTACACCCCGCTGAATGTGGTGGACAAAGCCTACGACAAACTAACCGAAACCCTCGGCAAAAACTGGCAGCGCGAATACATAGTGTGGGATATGTGCTGTGGCGTGGGCAACCTCGAAGTGAAGCACAGCAACCCGCGCAATATATACATGAGCACCTTAGACAAAGAAGATGTAGATGTAATGCTCGCCACCAAAACCTGTGTAGCCGCACAGCGATTTCAATACGATTATCTGAACGATGATATTACCGAAGAAGGCAAAATAGATTACACCCTCACCAACAAAATACCCGAGCCACTGCGCAAGGCAATTGCTGATGGTAAGAAGATTTTGGTTTTGATGAACCCACCGTATGCAGAAGCATCTAACCGTGGCTTTTTGGGTGAAGATGTAACAGGGGAAGAGAATAAGAAAACAGGTGTTGCCAAAACAAAAATTTCGGAACACATGGCAAAGTATGGGAAAGCAAGTAATGAATTGTTTACTCAATTTTTAGCAAGGATTGCGATTGAAATACCGACTGCAACACTCGCTATGTTTAGCACAATGAAATATGTGAATGCCCCTAACTCAGAAAAATTTAGACAAGTTTGGAATGCGAAATACTTAGGAGGTTTTGTTGTTCACAACAAAGCATTTGACGGAATGATTGGAAAATTTCCTATTGGCTTTTTAATATGGAAAACAAATCAAAAGGCAACAACTAAAACACCGATTACTGAGGTTCCTGTAGAAGTCTTGGATAAAAATGTGACGCCAATTGGTGAGAAGACATTTTACAATAGTCCCAATACATCATATCTCAATGTTTGGTTTGATAGACCAAAAGCCAATAAGGATAAAGTTCTTCCAATAAAGAATTTCGTTTCGCCTGCAACAACAAAACCAAGAGCAGATACTTGGTCAGATGGTGCAATAGCCTATATGCATTGCGGAGGAAACGACCCTCAACAAACTGAACAATTAACTACCCTTTACTCATCAACATTTAGTAACGGCAATGGTATTTATGTAACACTTGATAATTTGTGGCAGTGTGCAATTGTATTCTCGGTGCGCAGATTAGTAAGACCAACTTGGCTCAATGACCGCGACCAATTCTTACAACCGAACCAACCACTAAGCGAAGAATTTAAAACCGACTGTTTAATCTGGATGCTGTTTAATCGCTGTAACAAAGCCGCCAGTGCCAATGATTTAGAATGGAACGATAAGAAGTGGAGCATAGTCAATCACTTTATACCCTTCACCGAGCAGGAAGTAAATGCACCGGGCAGGTTTGAAAGTGATTTTATGGTGCGGTATCTGGCTGCTTGTCCTCCGCTGGCGGAGGTGGCTCGCGGCTCTGCGCGAGACGGAGGTGGAAACCTAAGCCCCGAAGCACAAACAGTGTTAGCCGAAGGGAAGAAACTATGGCAAGCCTACTTCGCCCACACCGATGTGCGCAGTGTGCGCGAAGAACTAAAACTAAACCGCCCCGATGTAGGTTGGTATCAAGTGCGCAAGGCGCTGGAGGCGCGCAATAAGATTGGCGATTTAACGCCCGTTAGTTTTGTTGCCTTCAAAGCCGCTTATGATGCGCTCACAGAGAAATTGCAGCCAATGGTTTATGAGTTGGGGTTTTTGAAGGTGTAAATACAAAATACAATGGCTCAAAAATTAAAACACTACCGGTATCATGTAAGTTTAGAAACACCCTCGGGTAGTATAACCGCAGACTCTCCTGCTAATGCAAAAAGAGCAGTGCGCAAAGAAATTAAAACACAAACCCTTAAGGAACTCATTCATAAAGTACACGTGTGGGAAATACCCGAAGAAGATTATGAAATGTATGGTCTTCAAAAACTAACGCGCAGAAAACCCAAAAAATAACCTATGGTTTATGAGTTTAGGTTTTTGAAAGTATAGCACTATGGATACATCAGCAAAAATATTAGGAGGGCTTTTGGGTTATGTGCGCCAAAAACAAAACGTTACACGCGCTCAATTAGCCGCAGCGCATGGAGTAGAGGAAGATTATATGCGGCAGTTTGAAGCAGGTGAAATAGACTTTGAATTTGACGAACTGGATGCGATACTCGAAAAACTGGGAATGGACGGTCTTGATTATTTTGGTTTTATGAAAGAGTTTTTAGCGGGCAAGAAAAAAGAGAAAGACTTGCTTAATTAAAAAGGTATGAGCAAAAAACCATTCCTCTTTTTTGAGTTTTTAGTCAAGCTCTTCATTTGTTTAGTGATACTCGCGCTTGTCTATATAGGAACCTGTGGCAGTTTGAAATGAAAAACAAAATTTCGCCCTTGCTGTGTTTTTGCCCTTGTTGGTGTTTAGCATCGGCTTTTGTTTCATCCCGCTTTATTAGCGGGAGCGATGCGTCACCAACAAGAAGAGGAAGACTACAGCCAATGGTTTATGAATTGATATTTAAAAAAAATAAACAATCATGATACAGTTAAAAGAAAATGAGAAAGAAAGAACTTACCATGTTTTTATAAAAGGTAAATTATTCACCGATTCTGTCTACTATGATGATGAATCCAACCTGGTTATAGTAGAGGGCTTTCCCGATTTAGATATCGGCAAAATTGCCGATGCAAAAGCAGCTGATTTTCCCGACAGATTTAGTTTGCATTTTTATCAAAAGCCACAGCCTCAACACGTTTTTGACTATTATTTTATCACACGAAAAGGGAAAAAAATAGTCGTAAGTGTAGAAGATGGTTTAGACAGTGGTATCAGTTACGCATGGCAATATTGGGAGCCGGTAAAATTGCTTACAGAAATAAAAAAACTGGCAAAGGCAAAAGGATATAAGATTAAAACATACGATTCAGACCAGAGCTTACAATTAAAATTTGAATTTACTACCGAAGGCACTATGGGAAGCATACTTAATACAGTTACCACCCGGTTAACTCAATTGCAAACACAGGCAGAAAAAAGCCTGTTGAAAACAGTAGCTAAACAAATAGGAAAGCGAATAGCATGAGGCGTATGAACCCGCTGTTCCAAGTCTTCCGAAGGTGTTTCATCCCGCTGTGCTTGGCGGGAATGACTTGGAATTTAATAACCAGAAGTCTATGACTTCGTATTTTGAATTAATTTCGTTTCCGTAGTTTAGTAAAGCACAAACCAGGCAGCGCCAAAAATTATAACCCACAAGCTACGGGCACATGAAGTTTCCAAAACTTAAATTTAATGAGGTAGCCCTTAATATTTTTCTTTGGAATATTTCACCTTACATAGGAGTTTGGTTGCTGGGTTGGGAACCTATGACTGTTTTTATCTGCTACGCCCTCGAAACCATTGTAACGGGCGCTTTTAATATTCCTAAACTTATTTCGGTCATTTATTACGGCAAACCCGCTGAAGAAAACGGCACTATCGGCTCACTTGGTTTGTTTTCGGTACCTCCTTTTATTTGCAGTTACTATCTGCTCGTTTACTTTCAACTGGCTATGTTTTTTGGAATTATTGGTGTTTTCGACCAATGGAAAGTTGGTGTATTCGGTGCTATCCGAATTTTTATGAATGATACTTCTACCTTCTATGCACTTGGTGCATTTTTCATTTCGAATGTGTATTCCTTCATCAACGATTTTTTAATGCCCGAAGTTTACACCCAGCGCAATCCTAATGAGCAGTTCATGGAGCCATTTGTAAGGTTAGCTGTAATTCAATTGGTGGTTTTTATTGGCTCAGTCATTTACGTTAATACCGGCAATACCATTAGCGTTCTTATATGCCTTACGGTAGTAAAAATAATTGCCGAAATGATTTTGAAAGACCACAAAGTAACAGAGTTAATAGCGTGGTAACCCCGATGTTTCAAGTCTTCCGTAGGTGTTTCATCCCGCTGTGCTTGGCGGGAATGGCACCACAATAGATAATTAGTGTGTGAATCATACAAATGGTTTACACAATTGTATAACGCCCTCAGGCAGCAAGGGCTCATCTTTGCATCGTGAAAATTCATTCACGTAAAAACATAAGTTCATGAAAACCATAACACTTCTAATAGCCATTACTGCTCTTTCACTTAGTGCCAATTCTCAAACCAGCCCTGTCTATAAAAAAGCAATAGCAATACCAGAATCGGGCTTGGTTTGTGTAGCGCCCTCTTCTCTACCCGAAGATAAAGACTGTTTCAAAATGGTGAATAATCAAATGCATTCGGTAAGAGGCAATATTGCCTTTTTAATGAGCGGTTACCGCTGGCTTAAAAACGGAACTGTAGTTAACCAACACGGAAAAATAACCACCGGGGAGGGTCAAATAATTTATCTTCAAAACGAGGAAAGTATTGATGGATTGGGCGTTATTACCTCCAGCCGTTGCGCTGAGCTTGCCGGTGAAAACGCTGTGTTCAATGTGGTTGGTGCTGTTAAGTAAAGCAAGTTAATTCTCGTACCCGCAGGGTCTTCGTCTGAGACCCCGCGGTATAAGTTCTCAAGTAACAAACCAACAAGAAAAACTTTGTAACAACTACCCCGTTCACCGAATCAGATTTTCCAAAACTCCGTTTATAGCAGTAAGTCTTTTTCATAATTGATAATTTAATTTTGCTTGAACGACAGTAATTTGCAGTACTGTCGTTTTTTTTTGCCTTAAAGCCATTCGAATTAATTATACCTTAGCTCCACAATCCTCGTCTATGTATTTTATGCTTAAAGTAATCATTACCGCGCTGCTGGTAGCCGGTATTTCCGAAGCAGGTAAGCGGTTTACTACGCTTGGGGCAGTGCTGGCATCTCTCCCGCTCACCTCACTCCTGGCTTTCATTTGGATCTATGATTAATGTCTTCTTAAACTTCCCCCGTTGTTGGAGGGAGCAGTATTTCTTTGAGGCGCCTGTTGAAAATTACTGTGCGGTTGCTCGTTGCGCGGTTGAGCACGTTGCTCCATAGGGCGCTGTTCAAAATTGCGCTGTTGAGGAACTTCTCTGCGTTGCTCCATTTGAGTCCCCGCAGGGTCTCCGCCTCGGGACCCTGCGGGGTGAAGTTTATAATCTATTGTCAGGTCGGGCATTACCTTTTTTGTAGTTATAGTAGTTTATACCCGTGCTGCTTACTACATCAGCACATAACTCACGGTATTCATATTCTAAAGCTTTCATGATATCGAAAAATTCAGTTATCAAAATTTTTCCGTCTCCTTTTTCAAGTGAATTTACTGCTTTCACCGATACGTCTGCCAGCTTTGCTAAATGTTTAACACTGTAGCCTTTTTCTTCTCTCTTTTTACGAATCTGCTCTCCTTCTTCTCTCAACTCTTGAGCCGCATTCTGTTTTTCTTGTTCGGGAGTATTTTGTATTCGCTCCTCCAATTCTTCCACACTTATTCCAATCTCGACCAGCTTTTTTGCAATTGCTTCGTTTATTCTGTCTAACATCTCCTCATGATGTTTTTTCATAAAAAATATTTTTGAGGTTCTAACATAATAAATTTTCGCCTTCGTACAATTTCCCACTGTTCCAGTCTTTCGAAGGTATTTCATCCCGCTGTGCTTAGCGGGAATGACTTGGAACTTTAAATAAACAGAAGTCTATGATTTCGTTAGTCCCGCATTCTCCGCCTCGTCCCGATAGTAATCCGTATTGCGCAGATAAATTAATCACGCATTTTCAGCCTGTTCTTTCTAACGAAAGCCATAATGATTTCGTATTTCTTTACGTTCATACCATCAATAAAAAGCAAGGACTGGGCTTTAAAGTTCATCAGTTCACCCACCACTTTAATCTTCGCTTTGTAGTTTAACAGGTCTGTAACATCTTTAGGTAAATCTGTTTCATGCAGACCCTTCTGCAACAAATCGAGCTCTTTGAATTTCAATTGTTCATTACAACTTAATTGCTTAAACCTTTCTTTATACTTTTCATTTTCCTGTGTCAGTTTTTCGTTTTCGATTCTAAGTTTAACTTTTTCCTTTTCCATTTTTTCTACTTCCTGCTTCAGCGGTTGTTGTAAATGAACAGTTGATTGATTATCGTAAAAAGTCCCTTCAATCATTCTTTGTAATCGCGTAAACAATTTAATATGTGCTTTATCTATTATCTGCCTTATTCTCTCTTCCGATAAAGAATATTTTTCGGCAAGTTGTTTATTATTAAAACCATATACCCATTTCAATTTCAGAAAGTCTGTTTCCCGGTCTCGCAACTGAAATTTTTCAATCGTTTCACTACTTGAAATAGCATGCAAAAATTTTTTCGCTTCAAAAATCATCACATCCTCTGGTGTGTTCTGACCTTTACTCATAAACGTTGTTTTCGACAAATATAATATCAAGTTTTTTACTCAAGCTGTTCCAAATCTTTCCCCTGCTGCTTTAGAATAGTTTATATTTTTGCACCACAATCCTCGTCTATGTATTTTATGCTTAAAGTAATCATTACCGCGCTGTTGGTAGTGGGTATTTCCGAAGCAGGTAAGCGGTTTACTACGCTTGGGGCAGTGCTGGCATCCTTACCGCTCACCTCACTCCTGGCTTTCATTTGGATCTATGTCGACACCAAAGACAATCAAAAGGTAGCTGCCTTATCCTGGGAAATTCTGCTGATGGTTATTCCATCACTGGTGTTCTTCATGGCGCTGCCCCTGCTGCTAAAAGTAACGCGGTTCTATCCGGCTCTTTTAGTTTCGGCCATCCTTACCGCAGTGGTCTATTTCTTATGGATGATGCTCATGCGCAAATTCGGCTTTGTCAGTTAGAGCAACGGGATTGCGCCATATAAAGCACTAACCATACGCAAGAATGACCCGGAATTACTTTTTTTACTTTTTGATTTTTTTATTACTTTAGTAACATGGCATGGGAAACCAAATATCCGAAATACGGAGTAGCAGAAGTAAAAGGGAAAAACGTAAGAGCGCTTTGCAATAAGTTCAGCGGCACCACCATTGAGGTTGGTGAAGATGTAACCAAAGCCGTATGGGAAGGCAACAACTTATGTATTACCCTTAAAAACGGGCAGGTAAGAAAATACAGCAGCAAGTTCGAGTTTACAGTTGCTTAGAAGTCTTTAGCCTTATTGTCTACACAGGGTCTTCGTCTCGAGACCCTGCTGCCAGAGCGTGTTCCATCTCGTATGTTTTTAGGAAGTCTTCACCTCTACCCTTCGTTACAAAAAAAAACGGAACCATTGCTGATTCCGTTTAACCATTAAACACCAAACAAGAGATTAATGTCTTCTCAAACTTCCTCCGTTATTTGAGGGAGCAGTATTTCTTTGAGGAGCCTGTTGAAAATTGCTGCGCGGCTGTTCGTTGCGCGGTTGTGCGCGCTGTTCCATTGGGCGCTGTTCAAAATTACGCTGTTGAGGAACTTCTCTGCGTTGCTCCATTTGTCGCGGTTGTTGTTGTTCTATTTGACGAGGCTGCTCCACAGGGCGTTGTTGCTGATAGTTTCTCGGTTGTTCCATTTGTCTTGGCTGTTCAACATTGCGCGGTTGCTCAACAGGTCGTTGCTGTTCGTTCCATCTGTTTTCTCTTGGTTGCTGTTGCGAGCGGCCTTCCAAATTACTATCTCTTGGTCTTTCGTTAATGCTGTTGTCGCGCTGTGCAGGATGATTACTCCAATTTTGCGGAGGCGTTGAAGTCCATCCGTTGTTTTCCTTTGGCTGTGCTCTTTCAACAGGTGGATTGCTGTTAGTCTGCTGCCATGCTTTTGGTTCCTGACGCGGTGTAACGTTTAAATTGTTATCGCGCTGTTGCACATTGTTATTCTGCCAGCCATTAGGTGCTTGTGTAACAGGTTCACTTGGCTTTACCACTACATCGGGTTTCTTTTCGTTGTATGGCGAAGCAGTATTTGCATTTATAAGTACTCCATCTCTAGGTTTCACCACACCCGTATTCTGATTAATTGGTTTTTGAATTCCTTCTCTCGGAACATCTACATTATGCAGGTCAACGGGAGTTCTGCTCACCGATGTGCCACTGGTTACATGTGCTTTAGTAGAACTTGTAGTGCCGTCATTGGTTTTGCCCGGAATATCCATGTCTTTGTGATGGCGTGGTCCGTAATAGTAGTAAGGATTGTAACCGCTGGCCGTGTTATAGCCATCGTGGTAACCGTTGTTATACCCGTTATAATAGCCGTTGTTGTAGCCATTGTTATAACCGCTGTTGTAGCCGTAGTAATAAGGATTGTAATAACCGCCATAGCCGCAACCGTTACCCCAGTTGTAAGCCCAACTGTTATAACCCCAACCATAATTGCACGAATAATTTCCCCAATAAGGATTTCCCCACGAGTAAGTATAGTAAGCGCTGTTCCATCCCATGTTCCAATCATAGTATGGGTCGTAATAAGGGTCGTAAACATAAACAGTAGTATGGTGGTGACGGTTCCATCTCCACCAGGTATCGTTATACCAAGGGCTTACAGAAACAACCACACGCGAATTCCAATTGCTGTAACCGTAATAATACGAAGGCGTGAAACTGTAATTGTAATAACTCACTCCGTAGTTGGAACCATAGTAACGATGTAAGTTCGTGGTGTAGTAATACGAATCGTAATCATCATCGTAAGAACTAGCATCCGATGCGTAGTAATCATTCGTGTTCGAAGAATAATTATCGCGCGGGTCATATTTGTAAGCAGGATTATCGTTGTTGTATCCATCTGTTTTATCAGCCGATTCTGTTTGCGTATTCGTTTGCTGTGCGTCAGTATTGTTGTTCTGATTCGTTTGCTGCGGATTGTTTTGAACCCCTTTATCTTTATTAGGGTCATAGTAAACATCATCGCTTTGTGCAAAAGAGTTTTGCGAAATTCCTGTTACCAAAAACAGAGTGGTGGAAAGAAGAATGAGGAAGCGGTTCATGGTTTTTGTTTTAAGTACGACAAATTTATTTCAATTCGGTTTAAGCGTGAACGTTTTTAATATTTTCGCGCACACTTTAACATTAACAGAAACATCGTACCAACATTTTTATGGCAAAAGAAATCACCTCCCGAGTTAACGATTATTCACAGTGGTATAACGACCTCGTTGTAAAAAGCGGATTAGCCGACCACAGCAGTGTACGCGGTTGCATGGTTATAAAACCTTACGGCTTTGCTATTTGGGAAAAAATGCAGGCTGCCCTCGACAAAATGTTTAAAGACACGGGTCACGTAAACGCGTATTTCCCTTTGCTTATTCCTAAAAGTTTTTTGAGTAAAGAAGCTTCGCATGTAGAAGGTTTTGCAAAAGAATGTGCGGTGGTTACACACTATCGTTTAATCAACGACCCGAATGGTAAAGGCGTAATTGTTGACCCCGATGCAAAGCTTGAAGAGGAATTAATTATTCGTCCTACTTCTGAAACTATTATCTGGAACACTTACAAAAACTGGATTCAATCATATCGCGATTTGCCGTTGTTGATTAATCAATGGGCTAATGTGGTGCGTTGGGAAATGCGCACGCGTTTATTTTTGCGCACTGCCGAATTTCTTTGGCAGGAAGGGCATACCGCTCACTCTACTTCACAGGAAGCTATTGAGGAAACAGAACGCATGCTCGATGTGTATGCCGAGTTTGCAGAGAAGTGGATGGCAATGCCGGTGTTGAAAGGAAAAAAATCTCCTAACGAAAGATTTGCAGGAGCATTAGATACCTATTGCATTGAAGCAATGATGCAGGATGGGCAGGCATTACAAGCAGGCACCTCGCATTTCCTCGGTCAAAATTTTGCAAAAGCATTTGACGTAAAATTTGCGAACAAAGAAGGCAAAGAAGAATTTGTGTGGGCTACATCATGGGGAGTTTCTACGCGGTTGATTGGTGCTTTAATTATGGCGCACAGCGATGATGAAGGATTGGTTCTGCCTCCAATGCTCGCACCTATTCAGGTGGCTATTGTTCCCATCTTTAAAGGCGAAGAAGATTTGAAAAAGATTGAAGAGAAGTTTGCTCCTCTCCTGCTTGAACTCAAAGCAAAAAACATTTCAGTGAAGTTTGATAAGGACGATACCAAACGCCCGGGCTTTAAATTTGCCGAGTATGAGTTGAAAGGTGTGCCTGTTCGTTTAGCTATGGGCATGCGCGATTACGATGCGGGAACAGTTGAGGTAGCAAGACGCGATACGAAAGAGAAATCGGTTCAGCAGTTTGAAGGAATTGGAAATTATATTGAGAAACTGTTAGAAGATATTCAGTCGAACATTTACAACCGCGCAAAAACTTTTCGTGATACTCATATTCGTGAAGCAAATACTTGGGATGAATTTTTGAAAGCCATTGAAGAGCCGGGATTTATTTCGGCACATTGGGACGGAACTTCTGCTACTGAAGAAAAAATTAAAGAGTTGACGAAAGCAACTATTCGCTGCATACCTTTAAATAATAAACAGGAAGACGGCAAATGTGTATTTACCGGAAGCCCGAGTAAAGAACGCGTGGTATTTGCGAGAGCGTATTAAATATTAACGACAAAATAAATTAGAGCATGCTTCTTCTTGACGGGAAAAAATTAGCTGACGAACTAAAAGCTGAAATTAAAACAGAGGTAGATAAGATTATACAAAGTGGTAAACGCGCTCCTCACCTGGCGGCAATTCTTGTAGGTAACGATGGAGGCAGTTTAACTTATGTTGGTCACAAAGTAAAAGCGTGTGAACAGGTAGGTTTTAAATCAACACTGCTGCAATTTGATGATTCCATCACCGAAGAGTTTTTACTGAACGAAGTTTCGAAGTTGAATGCTAATACAGAAATAGATGGTTTTATTGTTCAGCTTCCTTTACCTAAACATATCAATGCCGATAACATCATTATGGCTATTGACCCGCAAAAAGATGTGGATGGATTTCATCCGGTAAATGTGGGCAAGGTTACCTTGGGTATGAATGCTTATATATCTGCAACTCCGCTGGGCATTACTAAAATACTGGAGCGCTATAATATTTCTACCGAAGGAAAACATTGTGTAGTGATTGGCAGAAGTAATATTGTAGGCAGACCAATGAGTATATTAATGAGCGGACAAAGCAAAACTGGTAACTGCACAGTAACTGTTTGCCATAGCAAAACAAAGAACCTCAAAGAGATTACCCTTCAAGCCGATATTATTATTGCAGCTCTCGGTAAACCCGGTTTTCTTACCGGTGAAATGGTGAAAGAAGGCGCGGTGGTAATTGATGTAGGCACTACGCGTGTAAATGATGCGACTGCTAAAGCCGGCTGGCGTTTAAAAGGCGATGTGCTGTTTGATGAAGTATCTCCTAAGTGTTCTGCCATTACTCCTGTGCCCGGTGGTGTGGGACCTATGACGGTGGTTTCACTGTTACTAAATACACTGAAGTCGGCAAAGGGCTAATCTTGTTACCCATGGGGTGTAAAATCACTTAAAGCGCATACTGGCTTCCAGTATGTCTTTGGCAATAAAGGCAAACATTCGTTTGGCTTTGGTGGGTTTGTCAATTACATCAATCAAATTTTCGAAATCATCCAATTCAAGTGTATCATTTAGCTTTTGGAAGTCTACGTTTTTAAGCTCGTGGAAAGCCATACTCCATTGCGCAAACGATTTTTTCACTATAGCCCCCTGACTTATCAGGCGCACATGTGTGTGGCGAGGGTCTTTACTTATTTTTTCAAACAACTCAAGTACTACCTCCTCCTCTCCTTCCAGTATCTGCAAAAATTCACCGTTGTGAAAAAGCAAACAGCCCGTAATGCGGTTGGGCGTATTAAAGTTGCGACATTCAGTTAAGATGTTCAGCACATCGGCAGGGTTTAGTTCCTCTGCCGCCATGCTATGATAGATTAATTCAAAATTATTTTGTACCTGCATACATGATCTGTTTGAACACGGCAAAGAAAAGAACTTAATACAGCATAAACTGAGACGTTATCTTAGGGTGAATCAGATAGTGATGGGTATGCTATCTAAGGGTTTTTCCTCTCCCCATAAAATTTCATTCGCCTTTTCGCGTTCTATTTTATCTTCGTATTAATTCTAAAAACTATGAAAAGATTCACCAAATCTTATCACTTTCTACTTTGTGTTACTACAGCAGTCATTCTTCTTTCAGCTTGTAAAGAGCGCTCTGCAAAAAACACAGCAACTCAAACCGAAACTATAAGCGGCACTTCGCTCTATGTGGACACTGGCACCAGTTCGGTAAAAGTGTTTGACCAAAATGGCAAAGTGTGCATACAGCAGAGTAGCACTAGCTACGAAATGATAAACGCTTATGAGGAACAGCAAAAAATTCCTTTGCTGCTCAAAATCAAGAAGACGGAACTTTGCTTTGCCGATTCTGTCAACAAAGAAAAGGTGTATGAAATAAGCGGTCAAACGGTATTAGATACTAAAACTATTTCGTGGCAAACACAGTTTGTGGCTACTCAAATAGAATTTAAAGACAATACTATACTTGCCACCAAAGAAGGAAACGATACCGAGGAAGATTTTATTAAACGATTCAGTTTACTCACTGGTAAAGAAATATTCTCCTGTTCGTATGGCGGTTTAAAGGTGGCTATTCCAAACGTGCGTCAAAAAAGATTTATCGGTTTCACTTCGCGGAAGGCTACGACTAACCCATTAGCAGAACTCAAGGAAGAAAACCTTTTGGGCACACTCACTTACGCCTCCGAAAATTCAACAGCTACTCTCCAGTTCAAACTGAAACGAAATAATGTAACCGCAAAAATTCCAACTTCAACTCCCGATATGGTACTTGTTCCGCTAAACACAAATACCACCGCCATTGAAGACGGCAAAACAATTGTAATGATGCAATTAGATGAGCACTACTCACCTGCCGATATCAGCGATTTTTGTGTTAAGCTAACTATCTACTATGGCGATGACAACGAAGCTACCGACATTATCATTCCTGTAAAGCACGATAAGTTTGATGTTTCTTCAGCAAAATATGACCGTGATATCTTTGAAATCATTCAGCACTGATAATCATCAGCAACTACTTGTTGATTTTTCCCATCTCATGGTTTATATTTATCGCTCTTAATAATCACGCTACATTTTTACTTCATGAATAAAGTATTACTCCTTGCTGCGGCAGTTCTGTTTGCTCTTGTATCTATAGCACAAGCCCCTCCGCAAAAAATGAACTATCAGGCGGTAGTACGCGATAACTCCGGTCAACCGGTAGCTACAGGAACACCCGTTTCTTTACGCTTTACCATTCATGACCAAACTGCGGGTGGAGCAGTAGTCTATACAGAAACGAATAACACTACAGCAAATCAGTTTGGTTTAGTTAATGTTCAGATAGGAACCTTTGGAACTTTAGCAGTAGTCAACTGGGCTAACGGTGGAAAATATCTTCAGGTAGAAGTAGACGTTAATAATTCGGGAGTTTATACCAACATGGGAACCTCACAACTTATCAGCGTTCCTTACGCATTGTTTGCAGGTAACAGTGCTACAGGACCCAGCGGTCCTATAGGACCGGGTGGACCAACAGGTCCTGCAGGTGTTACTGGAGCAGGCGGAGGAGCAACGGGCCCAACAGGCCCTAGTGGTTTTAATGGCTTAAATGGCAACACAGGAAACACGGGTGCTACAGGGGCAATTGGAGTTACAGGAGCAGGAGCTACAGGTGCTACAGGACCTACCGGTATTGATGGAGCAACAGGTTCTGTTGGTGCTACAGGTGTTGGAGTAACAGGAACAACAGGCGCACAGGGTATTCAAGGTGTTACCGGAGCTACTGGCGATACAGGACCACAGGGATTACAAGGAAATACTGGCGTTGGATTAACTGGTGCTACAGGAGCACAAGGGGTTACAGGCAATACAGGAGCAACCGGTGTTGTTGGAGCTACAGGTATTGGAGTAACAGGAAACACAGGAGCACAGGGTAACCCAGGTGTTACTGGTTCTACTGGTGATACAGGTTCACAAGGGTTACAAGGAAATACAGGTATTGGTTTAACAGGTGCCACAGGAGCACAAGGTGTTACGGGTAATATAGGAGCCACGGGTGCTGTTGGTGTTACGGGTGCTACAGGTGCGGGAGTAACAGGTGCTACAGGAAATAACGGAACTACAGGGGCAACCGGAGCTAATGGAACAACAGGTGCAACGGGAATTGGAATAACAGGAGCTACAGGTGCACAAGGAACAACAGGTAATACAGGAACAACGGGCGCAAATGGAGTTACAGGAAATAACGGAAGCACAGGAGCAACAGGTGTTGGTGTTACTGGTGCAACAGGAAATAACGGAGCTACAGGTGCTACTGGAACAAACGGAGTTACAGGAGCTAATGGAACTACAGGAGTAACTGGTGTTGGTGTTACTGGTGCAACTGGAAACAACGGAACAACAGGTGCTACCGGAGCAAACGGAGTTACAGGAACTAACGGAACAACAGGAGCAACGGGTGTTGGAGTAACCGGTGCAACTGGAAACAACGGAACAATAGGTGCTACCGGAGCAAACGGAGTTACAGGAGCTAATGGAACTACAGGAGCAACAGGTGTTGGTGTTACTGGAGCAACAGGAAATAACGGAGCTACAGGTGCTACTGGAACAAACGGAGTTACAGGAGCTAATGGAACTACAGGAGTAACTGGTGTTGGTGTTACTGGAGCAACAGGAAATAACGGAGCTACAGGTGCTACTGGAACAAACGGAGTTACAGGAGCTAATGGAACAACAGGAGCAACAGGTGTTGGTGTTACTGGTGTTACAGGAAATAATGGAACTACAGGTGCAACAGGTATTGGAATTACAGGAGCTACAGGTGCACAAGGTATAACAGGCAATACAGGAAGTAACGGAACTACAGGGGCCACTGGAATTGGAATTACAGGAGCTACGGGAGTTGGTGTAACTGGAGCCACCGGAAGTAACGGAGCTACCGGCTCTACGGGAAGCACAGGACCAAGTGGAACAAGTTCTTTTTGTGCAGGAGCTACAACTAACTATGTAACCAAGTTCACAAGTTCGTCTACTACTTGCAATTCTATATTGTTTGATAACGGTACAAATGTTGGTGTTACAACTGCACTTCCTTTAACCGTTTTCGACATTAATGGCGATTACGCGTATCGCGTTTATAACTACAACATTGGTGCCGGTACACTTTTCAATAACCTCAATACCACTACCAATAAGTTTTCTTCTTATCGTATTACCGGCCCGGCTGGCGATTATTCTATTTCAGGTTTCACAGGTGGAGTTGATGGAAGAATTATAACCATCTACAATGCTACAGTTAACAATCTCGACATTCTGGAACAAAATGCCGGTTCATTGGCCGCGAACAGAATTATAACTGGTACCGGTGGCGATATCACCGTGCCAAACGGTGCTTCAATTACTTTACAATACAACACGGTAGATAATCGTTGGATTTCTATTGCAGTAAGCACTCTTGGTGATGCTTCATGGAGTTTAATAGGTAATGCAGCTACCTCAGCCACCACAAACTTTTTAGGAACCACCGATAATGTTGATTTGGTTTTCAGAACCAATAACACAGAGGTAGTTCGATACAACACAGCCGGCAAAGTAGGTATTGGTACCGCTACCAATGGTATTGGAGCTACCCACACCAATGCAAAATTAGAAGTGGCAAGTCAGGGCACAGTAGTGAATGTGCTTTACCGCAGTGCATCTGCTTCGGCTGTTTACAATATTTTTCAACGGGCTAAAGGAACGCTCGCTGCTCCTACTGCCGTAGCCAGTGGTGATGAACTCGGTACTATTCAAATGCAGGGATGGGATGGAACGCTCTACTCGAGTGGTGCGCAAATTTCGGCAGTGGTGGACAGCACTGTAAACAGTTCGAGCTTGCCTACTCGCATTGCGTTTTCAACAACTCCTGGCGGCTTTGCTACTTCGGCTGAAAGAATGCGTATTGACAGAAACGGTAGAGTAGGCGTGAACACAACTACGCCTTCGGCTAAGATGGATATTCATCACGATGCTTCTACTTCTGACCCCGAGCTTTTACTATACGAAACTGCCGATGACCAAAGCAGAATGAATTATCAGAACTTAACGGGCGGAAATAAATACTGGCAAACCAATGCCTATCCGCATGCTACACAGGATTCGGCTTCGCAGTTTAATGTGCGTTATTACAACAACATTTTGACCACGGATATCTTCTCCGTTACAGGAAATAATAAAGTGGGTGTAATGAATACCAACCCGCGCACTAAGTTCGATGTGAATGGTGATGTAGCATGGCGCTCGGCTAATCTTACACTTGCCACCGGTGTAACCAACAATAATATCAATTTGGAAGCAACTAAGTTCTCATACTATCGTGTTCAGGGACCGGGAGGAGCTTTTACTATTACCGGCTTTCAGGGCGGAACAGATGGTAGATTAGTGACCTTATATAACACTACAGCTTATCAAATGACAATAGCTCATCAAAATGGTTTCTCATCGGCTACCAATAGATTCATTACAGGAACAGGAGCCGATATAGTAATTAACGGTGTAGCCTCGCCAAACGGTGGCGGTGGTTCTGTTACACTTCAGTATAATTCAACAGACTCCAGATGGATTGTAATTTCTACTAACAACCAGGCAGGTGGTGGTGGAACTTCTTATTGGTCGCTAACAGGAAATTCAGGAACAGCACCTGCAACTAATTTTGTAGGAACTACCGATGCACAGGATGTGGCCTTCAGGTCCAATAACACAGAATACATGCGTTTAACTTCGACAGGTAACGTAGTAGTAAACAACACCGTTCCGGTTGCTACAGACCAGTTTTCTGCGTATTCATATGCGGCAAATACAGCTATAGCGGGCAGGTCTATGGGAACTTCCGGTATGGCGGCTTTTCTGTTTGTCAACTCCACTTCTACCGGTGATGGTATGGAAATTCAAAAGAACGGAACCACAGGCAGAGGTATTGACCTTTATATGGGTGCAACAAATACCGACTTAGGTATTTCTGTTCAGCATAGTGGAACAGGAAGAGCAGGAAATTTCCAACAAATGAATGCTGCCTCGACCAGCGCTGCTCTTTATGCCTACCATGTAGGAAACTCTATTGTGTTCCAAGCGCAAAACACGTTAACCAGTTCGATAAATCCTGTTGGATATTTTACACAGGCATCTACCGGTACAAGTGTAGCAGTATATTCTCAAGCAGCAGCGGTACAAGGAGTTTCGATGGGTATTCGTAGTGGTATATTTCAGGTAAAGGCTGCTGATGATAATTCGCAGGCAGTGCGTGGCGAGTTTACTACAGTGGGCAATTATAATGCTATCGGTGTTTATGGTTTATCTACCCCGGCCGCAGGGTTTGGTTACGGTGTTTATGGGGAGGGAAATAATGCGGGGGTTTATGCCCTGGGTAATCAAACTGCCACAGGTGTAAAATCATTTGAAATTGACCATCCACTTGATCCTGAAAACAAATTGCTTCGTCACTTTGCTTTGGAATCACCTGAGGTGTTGAACGTTTATAGAGGCAATGCTATACTTAACGCCAATGGCGAAGCCGAAATTCAATTGCCTGATTATTTCCATGCCATCAACAAAGAGTTTTCGTATGTGCTTACGCCAATTGGTGCTGCGGCTAATTTGTTTGTGAAAACAGAAATAGATGCTAACGGTAAGTTCTCGATTGCAGGTGGACACAACGGCATGAAAGTATCGTGGTATGTATATGCCGACCGAAACGATTTGTTTGTGCAGCAGCATCCGGAGAATGTTTCGGCAGAGCGCATGAAACCAAGCGGACAGAAAGGGAAATACTTAATGCCTGCATTATACAATCAACCGGCAGAGAAAGGCATTTTCTATAGCGGCAAGCTGAAAACTTTTGAAGCTACAGAGCCAGCAAAACCAGAGATGCATAAGGCGGAGGAGAAAGTGTTAGAGAAGAAATCATAAGAACGGGTTCCTTTATTTCAAATGCATAGCCTCATCGTAACTTGCAATCAAATTACTCCAGTCGTATTTGCGCGCATATTGTTGTGTATCCATTACGCGTAAATATTTTACATCCATAATTCTACGCTGAATTTTGTTGACGAAATCTTCTTCATCATAAAAGAAGGTGGAATGAAACTGCGCAGGAATATGTTCGGGATAAGCTAAGCGCTTAGGCAAGAAAGGAACCACGTTGCAATACATGGCCTCGACCACACTGCCGCCAAAGAAATCCTGAGTGGAAGTAACGGGGAGCATATCTGCCATCCATAACCATTTGCAGTATTCATTAAAGGTTTCGGCATAACCCCAGTGGAGAATATTGGCAGCAAGTTTCTCTTTTGCTTTATCAAATATTGGCGGATGTTTTTCATACTCCTCTCCTAACACAATCAATTTGAAATCAATTCCGCGGTCGGCTATTTCAAACAAAGCATTAAAGAAACGTTCCGGATTTTTGTCGTATTCCCAACGGTGATTCCACAGTATAACCGCGCGGTTGGGCTTTACAATTTCTTTGGGCTTGTGTTCATCGAACTTTCTTAAATCAAGCGGCAGCGGAAGCACCGAAGATTTATTTCGAATGGCTTCAACTGTTTCTAAATTATTGTAATCGGGAAATGCTTTTAAGAATTTAGGCAGTTCATCAAGAAAAGCATCGTGATGGTATTGCGAATTGAAAAACACTTTATCGGCTGTTAAGGCAGAAGCATAATTGATAAACGCATAATGATTATCGCGTTGAAGTTTTACATCCTTATCAGTGGGACTCCACGGATAGTTCAATTGGTTTTCGTGGAAGTAAATTGCCGTAGGAATATTGTGTGACCAGGTTCTTGTGAGTGAAAGAAAGAGATTGAGGTCGAGCATATCTGTCGCAAGAATCAAATCGGGTTTTGCTTTTCCGTCCGTAAACTTCGAAGCCAAAGTCACTGCACCACCATGCATTCGCCATTTCCAATGATGACCGCTGAGTGATAAGATTTCAATTTCGTGTTTACTAAATCGTTGAAATTCTTCTGCCCATTTTTTGTGAGAGCCTGTAAAGAATGTTTCGAGAAGAAGTATGCGCATGAATGCAAGTTAGCAAATGCTGAAGAAGGTGTTTGTCATCCTGAACGAAGGCTCTGCGTAGTGAAGGAACTTGTATTTTATCTCAGAGCAATACAAGATTCCTCGTTTTGCAAAGCCAAAACTCGGAATGACATAGCGCTTTAGTTAACGAACAAACTCTAACCGCTCGCCCTTTACCTTTTCATCAAACACACCGTTGTTGTAAACCAGATTACCGTTGACAAAAGTTTTAGAAACCTTTCCTTTGAACTCGTAACCATCAAACGGGCTCCAGCCGCATTTGTAAAGAATGTTCGAAGCATCAACCTTCCAATTGGTTGTGGTGTCAAACAAAACCATGTCGGCAAAGTAACCTTCGCGCAGGTAGCCTCGGTCTTTTACTTCAAAGCATATAGCAGGTGCATGACACATCTTTTCTACAATCTTCTCCAACGAAATTTTCTTGTCGTGATAGAATTGCAACATCGTATTCAACGAATGCTGAATCAAGGGCAAACCGGAAGGTGCTTTGAGATAAGAATTGTTTTTCTCTTCGATAGTATGTGGTGCATGGTCGGTGGCTATCACATCTAAGCGGTCGTCAAGCATGGCGGCAAACAATTCCTTTTTATGGTGCGCATCTTTGATAGCGGGATTGCATTTGATTTTACTTCCCAACCGTGCATAATCACTTTTATCGAACCAAAGATGATGCACACATATTTCGCTGGTGATTCTTTTTTCTTTCAACGGAATATCGTTTCTAAAAAGTTTGAGTTCATCGGCAGTGGAAAGATGAAACACATGCAGGCGTGAATTGAATTTCTTCGCCAACTCTACCGCATAGCTCGATGAATTCAAACAAACCTCTTCATTGCGAATTTCAGCATGACATTCGAAAGGAATATTCTCTCCGTATTTCTGTTTGTAAATTTCTGTGCGCTCTTTTACGAGGCGGTCATCTTCGCAGTGCGTGGCAATTAAAATATCTGCCCGCTCTCTGAACACTCTTTCTAAAACTTCGGGTTCATCAACCAACATATCGCCAGTAGAAGAGCCCATAAAGATTTTGATGCCGCAGACTTTTGTTTTGTCCACCTTCATCAACTCGGCTATGTTGTGATGATTGGTGCCCATGTAAAATGAGTAGTTAGCCAAAGAAGTTTTTTCAGCAATGGAATATTTGTCTTCTAATAATTCGATAGTACATGCAGGAGGTTCGGTATTTGGCATTTCCATAAATGAGGTAACACCGCCTGCAATTCCTGCACGCGCTTCGGTTTCAATAGTTGCTTTTTGCGTAAGACCCGGTTCGCGAAAATGAACCTGGTCGTCAATAATGCCGGGCATGAGGTAAAGACCTTTGGCATTAATTTCTTCTACTTTAAACTTTACATCGAAAGAAGAATCAATGCGCTCAATGCGTTTGCCA
The DNA here is from genome assembly GCA_947476645.1 of Bacteroidota bacterium. Taxonomy (GTDB): domain Bacteria; phylum Bacteroidota; class Bacteroidia; order Chitinophagales; family LD1; genus Bog-950. Next base: position 9,432 of record CANJRM010000026.1, on the reverse strand, counting down.
CGAATGAGAATATCGGAGCTTAAAATTTTGCCTTCGTTGATAACGCTCGCGTTGCGGATAATATAATCGCTCATAATTTTGTTGGGCAAATGTAATTTCAAAAATTGAATTCCGATTTATGCAAAGTGTAAACAGATGAGTACAATCATGATAACAGCTTACAGGTTTTGTCCATAACTTTTGTGTGCCAGTGCTTTGCATGCAATATATTTGCTCTGCATTTTAATCACAAAAAAACTTCAACAAAATGAAAAAGTTAGTTTATGCAACAATGATTTGCCTGGCTGTTTTGGCGACAACTACTACTACCAACGCTCAGGCATGGACAAAAGATTCAAAGGTTCTTAGTTTAGGTTTAGGCGCTTCGCAGTTCTTTCATATTTACCCGGGTGGTTTAAGGGTAAACAACTACAGTATTTACAATCCCTATGGTTATTCGTATTTAAATAACAGTTCGTTTGTAACGGGTCAGCTTAATTTTATGGGTGAGTTTGGGGTGCATGATTATGTGGGGGTAGGTTTTATTACCGGTATTGGCGGAGGAACAGGATTAGGTTGGTATTACAGCTACCCTGAAGTAAACGTGCCTGTAGGTGTGTTGGCTAATTTTCACTTTTATCAATTGATTGCTGATAAAACAGGAAAAGATATTCATGCCGATAAGCTCGATATTTATGCGGGTGTGAATGTAGGTAGCGGTGTGGCAGTTCAGTTTTGGGGTTCCGAAAATCAAATAGTTCCGCTTGCATGGGGCGGTGTTCAGGTAGGTGCTCGTTATTACTTTACCGATAAAGTAGGTGTGAATGTAGAACTGGGTTACCCTAAGTTAGTTCACGGTGGTGTGGTGTTTAAGCTGTAAACAGACTTAAGACGATAGACATTAGACAATACAACAAAAACGCTCCGCAGAAATGCGAGGCGTTTTTAGTTTATGCTTCGACAAACTCAGCACGACAGAGTTGTCACCCTGAGCCTGTCGAAGGGTCAGCATGACAAAGCAGACTGTTCTCAAAGCCCTTTCATAAACTTCCGTTAAAAAACTATTCTTAATAAAACGTTGCGGTAACTTCGTGCTTATTCTATATGCTTAAGTGAAAACCATGAAACACTTCCTTCTGTTTTTATCTCTATTGTCTGTTAGCATTATTCATGCGCAGACTTATAATGATGAAGCCTTGTTATATGCGCGTTCAGGCATCAGCGGAACGGCACGTTCTATAGGTTCGGCTTCGGCTTATGGTTCGGTGGGGGCAGATTTAGGAAGTGTTTCTATTAACCCTGCGGGTTTAGGTTTGTATCGCTCTACCGATTTTGCCATTACACCGGGTTTAAACATTGCGAATAATCAGGCAGAGTTTGACGGCTCGCTGACGAAAGCTAATTCGAACAAATTGTTTTTTAACCAGGCGGGTGTGGCGTTTTGCAAATTGCTCAACAAAGAACAAAAACCGAACGATTTCAGTTTTAGTGCGGTTAAGTTCAAAGCTATCACGTTTGCGATTAACTATCAGCGTGAGAGCATGTTTAACCGCGTAGAGAATTTTTCGGGAACTAATTTGTACAACAGTGGCATTGATGCTTACACGGCTTATGTCAATTCAACCTTCTATCCGTTTGATGCCGGTCACTATCCTCCCGAAATGGTGCTGGCGTGGCAAACGGCATTGATTGATTTTGATTCTGTCAATCATATTTACGTAAGCAATGTTCGTCCAAAAGTTTTGCAAACGGGTAACATTGTAAGCAAGGGAGCGGTTGACCACGTAGACATTGCTTTTGGCGGAAACCTGAACGATAAATTTTATTTCGGTGCGGGAGTTGGTTTCTCTATTCTTACTTACAGTCGCGATGCTACGTTTACCGAAGTGAAGGGAAACGACACTTTGCATTTGTTTCAGGATTACACTTACACGGCTAATTACCGTGCTACCGGTTTAGGTATTAATGCCAAGTTCGGAATCATTTATCGTCCTGCTGCTTTTATGCGTTTGGGTTTGGCTTATCAAATTCCTACGTTCTATAACCTTACCGAAAACTATCTGGGAACCACAACTTCGTATTTCGATACGGCTTCTTACAGTTTGCAGTTAGAACAGTATCCGCTTAAATACAAAATACGTGAGCCCATGAAAGGAACTGCGAGTGCCAGTTTCTATTTCAAGGAGTTTGGATTCCTTTCGGTTGATTATGAATTTCAGAATTTCGGAAGCACGAAGTTTGATTTTGGCAGCGATTACAAAGCTTTCTCAGATGCCACTAATGCCGACCAGAAAAAGTATTACACGTTCAATCACACTGTGCGCGCGGGCTTTGAAGGTTCTTACAAAACGCTGCGCCTGCGTTGTGGTTATGCTTTCAGCACTACTCCTTACAAAAAGGATTATGTAATGAAGGGCTATGCAGAAACCAAACACAATATTACCGCAGGCATTGGTTACCGCGGCAAACGTTTTTATGCCGACTTTGCTTATGCCTACAGCACTACTAAAGAAGCCAACTCGCCTTATGCCGATTTTGTAGTGAAGAATACCTTCAACACGCATACTGCTTTTATTACGATTGGCTGGAGAATAACCAAGGAGAATACACCTTCTGAAACCATTAAGCGCAGTAATGCGAAGGGTAAACCGAAGATGAGTTTTTGAGACCGAAACATTTAGGGATGGCATTGAATCCAGAGGATTCACCTGTTTATAGAAACAGAACATATTGCAGGATGCCGAGCCCAGCGGGGTCGAATGTAAGCTCGACCCCGCTGGGCTCGCGGTATTCTCTGATTCAATTTCTATAAACAGATTACCCCGATGGGGTAAATAAATAAATGCTATTTCCCCACCATCTCCAGCACACCGTCAACAATTACGTGAAAGTCTGCGGGTAGGTGGTCTTCGGCTTCGGGAAGGTTTGATTTACCCAAACGAACGATAACCAGATTGTATTGCGGAATGGTAATGATGTATTGCCCTAAGAAACCATTCTGAAAGAAAGCTTTTATGCCGTTTGAGTTATCTAACCAAAACGAGTAACCGTAATAAGGAACAAGCGCAGGTGAAGTAGCCATTTGTACAAACGATGAATCGAGTATTTGCGTTCCGTTCCAGTTGCCGCTGTGCAACATTAACTTGCCGAAGCGGGCAAAGTCGTGAGCGTTTGAATTGAAACAACAGTAAGAAAGTTCGGTTCCTGCTTTATCGGTATGCCAGGTAGCATCTTTACTTGCCTGCATAGGTTTCCAAAGCCATTCCGAAGCCAGTTGAGCCAATGATTTACCGGTTGCCTGAATAAGGCACAAGCCAAGCAATTGTGTAGAGCCGCTTTGGTAATTATAAAAGCTTCCCGGTTTATCAACTATGGGAAGTGTGAGCATTAGTTTGCGCACATCGTTGCAATAGTAGGCTTTGGCAGTAACCGACCATGGGTTTTTATAGCTCTCATCCCATTCGAGCCCGGAACTCATGGTGCTTAAATGCCAAAGTTCAAGTTCGGTAGCATGTGCGCCTTTTAGTTCGGGAAGCAAGGTAATTACTTTTTGATGCCAGCCCTGCAACATTCCTTTTTGAATAGCTATTTGCACCAGCATAGTGGTAATGCTTTTTGCCATGCTGAACGAATTAGTTAGCGCATCTTCGGCAGGGCGGTCAACGTAGTGCTCGTGAATTATACTATCGTTTTGAATAACCAAAAAAGCGGCTGTGTTGGTTTCGTCTAAAAGCGTTTGCAGTTTTTGCGGCAGCGGTTGCTTGTTGTAATTAGTGCCGTTAGCCCATTGCCACGGTTCTTTTGCCGCTTCTATTTTATGCGTGTCGAAATACTTGGCATCGTCAATAGTGGCGGAGTTGTGCCCGTGCATATAACAAGCCCAAAGCCCTCTGAGGAGGTATTCATCGCCTCTTAATTTAATAACAGCAAAAAGCACAGCCAGCACCAGTAATGTGCCGGTTAGTATTTTGGAAAGTTTATTCATACGGTTTGGGTTAAGGAGGGCGAATGTAAAAAAGAAAGTAAAAGATGCTTCGACAGGCTCAGCATGACAGTTCGGATTGTTACTCACAAGATGCTTCGACAGGCTCAGCATGACAGAGTTGTCACCCTGTCCAGATAGCTATGGGAATCGAAGGGCCAGCATGACAAAGCGGGGATGCTGACCAAAATCATAGTTTGACATGCCTGTTGAAATTAAATTCGCTGACCATGAATGTTGCCGAAAATGTAAATCAGGTAAAGCCGATTGTTGACTTTAATAAGTGCAATGCCGGTGGAGTATGCACGCATGTTTGTGTGCATGATGTTTTTAAAATCAATCGTATTTCGGCTGAGCAGTTTTCGCGGTTATCGTTTATGGGTAAACTCAAAACTATTTTCAGCGATAACCGCAAAGCATTTGTGGTTCAACCTGAAAACTGCCACAACTGCGGTCTTTGTGTAAAGGCCTGTTCGCAACAGGCTATTCAATTGGTTTGTTGTTAGTTTACTCTCCCCGATTCAGCTCATTTCTACCCACCACGATTATCACCTCTCCCTACTTTGTAGGTGGGGAAAGTGCACCGCAGGTGGACAAGACAGGTTAGCCCGTCCGAACGTATCCGCTCTCTTTTAAATCTTTTTGTAGATTTGTTTTAAACACTTACCATGAAAAAACTTTCCGCTTTTATTGCAGGAATCATCTGGTGCAATCTTGTTTTTGCCGGTGCACCGCAAGCCTTAAATTACCAGGCCGTTGCCCGCGATGTTTCGGGTGCAGTTATTCCAAATCAATTAGTGAATTTACGATTAACCCTGCATAGCGGGGCTTGGAACGGAACAGTTGATTTTAGTGAAACCGATACCGCCACTACTAACCAGTTTGGTTTGTTTACGGTTAAAATTGGAACAGGTGTCCCTAGCTACAGTAATATAAGCAGTGTGAACTGGGGAAATGCCGACCGGTTTTTGCATGTGGAAATAGATGTGACCGGAGGCACCAATTTTGCCGACATGGGAACTACGCAGCTGCTTAGTGTGCCTTACGCGTTGTATGCCGGTAATTGTTCAGGCTCGCTCGATACGGCCATTTACGCTAACGCCACCGGGGGTAGCAGTGCTTTGATAGAATCATCGCTTTATACCTTTTTAGGGGCTACCGCTAGTACCCTGGTTTCACAGGGGCAGATGGTGGAGGTAACCGCCACGGTTACGCTTGGCAGTTCGCTATCGGGTGGAGCTATTATGAACCGGCTTTCGATTTGTCAGCAATCTACCGTAGCCAGCGATCCGAGCGATAACGGAACCGATTATATTTTGGGCACGAGTGTTACGCAGGATACTAAATTACCGGTTACCTTAAATACCATTTTTACCGGTCTTGCACCGGGCACTTATCAATTTGGCATGGGTTATATTACCGGTGCGGGACATACTGCCGGGTGGAACAGCAATGGCTGGACGAGAGTTTCGGTAAAGGTTTTTAATCCGTAGGTAGGTTGTGAAAACAAAACAGCCCCTCCTTTCGGGCGGGGCTGTATGTATTTCATTTTCACATTCGCTAATTCGCTAATTCTCACATTATTTCTACAACACCACCACACTTACCGGCACACTCCAGTCGGTAGTGCCTGCTGCAATAACGGCATTAAAGCGAAACAGCAAACGGGTACCTGATGCCAGCCCTTCTACCAGCGTGCTTGCTTTAAGGGTTTGCGGCAGGTTATCCCAGTTAGCCCCATTATCGCTGCTCATTTGCCAGTTATAAGAAGCGCGCTTGGCTTCGGCTTTAGCTGTTAATTTAACAGTGCCTTCTATTTTACCGTTTTTGGCCGATAAGGGCGGCTTTACCAGTACCCCTCTTACTTTAACACTAAAGCCCGCAGTGGTAATTACGGTTATAGCGGCTTGCTCGTTAGGAGCCGAATCGGCCAGTTTTTGCACATAGGCCATCAGATTATTTACATCTTCCACTACTACTGTATAGGCCTCATTGCGAGCACCTACACTACCCGATTTGCGCTGCTCCACATCGGTTTGTGCGCTCACCAGCGCATCTACATCGGTATTGATTTGCGCGGTGGGAGGAGTGGGGGTTACATAGATTAGGGGGTTAGCGTCAATATCGGCTCTTATGCCCCTTACCTTACTAATAAAATCGCCTAATTTGCGGTATCGTCTAATTACGAAAACGGCTATAGGTCTTCTTGCTGCTCTTGCCATAATTGTTTGGTTTTGATGTTATTAAAAATGTTTAAATAAATTATTGATTAAGTTTTTTATGGTCTGTAACTGACCGCAGCGGCTGAGGACGTGACCTCAGCGGCTGTGGCGTTGACCCGAGCGGCTTAGGAGGTGACCCGAGCGGCTTAGGAGGTGACCGCAGCGGCTGAGGACGTAACCGCAGCGGAAGTGGCGTTGACCTGAGCGGCTGAGGACGTAACCGCAGCGGCTGTGGCGTTGACCTGAGCGGCTGAGGACGTAACCGCAGCGGCTGTGGCGTTGACCCGAGCGGCTGAGGACGTAACCGCAGCGGCTGTGGCGTTGACCCGAGCGGCTGAGGACGTAACCGCAGCGGCTGTGGTGTTGACCTCATGCGCTGTGCTGTGTTACAAACGGTTTTTGTAAAGAACGGTTGCCATTGTTGACGGGGCAAATAAAGGGGCATAAACCCCTAACCCGACTACAACAAAATGTAGTTGGGTTAGTGCTTTCCTGTTTTTATTTGGGTTTGCATTGAGCGCGCAGGGTTCAGGTGATTATGTTGTTTTGCTGCTGTATTTTACCCGTTTTATTTAAGTGCTCATTGCTGAGAAACATAAAGGATTTCTTATGCATAGCAACAGCACCGTTAAACTGACTACTACCGATTATTTAATGCAGAACCTCTGCTACCTCCTTTGTGTTAACCGCCTGATGAGGCGGTTGGGTCATACAGATGCAAAATGCCTGACAGGGATTAGTGAAAGCACCAATATGCAGTTGGAAGGAGGCGATAAAGCAAATATCTACTTAGATAAACTGATAAAAATGGTGGAAGCTTATGGCTACACCATTGAATGTGTGTTTTTGAATTATAAGTCGCTGCCTTCGGTTGACGACTGGCGAGAACTAAGGGATAAAACGAAAGAGCTGGGCGATATGGCACATATAAAAGATTACCCCCTGCCCGGCACCCCGGCAGGTAAAGAACTTGATGAAGCATGGTGGAAATGGGGCAAAGCGCAGGAAGCAAAGTTTTTTGAAAGGGTGAGGAAGGCATGAAGTGAGGTTCGCATTTTGTACTGTCGGTTAGCGACAGTACAAAATGCGAACAAAATGACCTTGAAAACCAAATTGTTGTATTTTTAGGTTCGTATATTTATGAGTTAGCAGTAATTGTGGAAGACCTTAACGAAAGCGTAGAAATTCAAACATTTGTTCATTTAAAATGTTAATCGAGTAATAAAAAAAGATAATAATGACAACTCAAATTGAAAAAATTAAAAAGACAATTGAACCTTTAAGACAAGAGATTATTAATCATAAAGTTTATTCAGCCATTAAAGACATAGACGACTTAAAAGTATTTATGCAATTTCACGTATACGCTGTTTGGGACTTTATGTCTTTATTGAAAACTCTACAAAGCAACTTGACTTGCACAACTGTTCCTTGGTTTCCTAAAGGAACAGCAGACACAAGATTTCTTATTAACGAAATTGTTGTAGGTGAAGAGTCGGACATAGACCTAAATGGCATAAGAAAAAGTCATTTTGAATTGTATTTAGATGCTATGAGGCAATGCGGTGCAGACACTTCTAAAATTGAAGTTTTTACAGAAGTATTAAAAAATACTTGCGACTTTAACTCCGCTTATTTAACTTCAGAAACTCCCAAGGAAGCAAAAGATTTTGTTGACTTTACTTTCAAAATCATTGAAAGCGGAAAAGACTATTTGCAATCAGCTATTTTTACTTTTGGACGTGAAGACCTAATACCAGGAATGTTTATCTCAATAATAAATGAAATGCACAAAAACTTTCCTGAAGACATTTCTATTTTCAAATACTATATCGAAAGGCACATTGAGGTTGATGGAGACCACCATAGTCATCTTGCTATACAAATGACAGCTAATCTTTGTAAAGACAACGAACAATATTGGAAAGAAGCAGAAGTAGCAGTTATAAATTCATTAAAACAAAGAATTGAATTGTGGAACGGTGTCTATCGACAGTTGACAGAAAGAACAACTACTGCTAACAGCACCTACAAGAAATTGGCGGTTCAGTTGTAAAATAAAAGTTTGTGCTTCGTATCAAGTTCAGTGGTGGCAGACAGTTTAGTGCTTCGAAATCGCCAACTTCTTGTAGCTGCAAAACGTCAGGCTGTGAAATAACTTCACTTTTCGTTTTCAAACATCCAATCGTCCAACAGGTATTTCATGTAATCTCATTATAAGCGATTAGCGGCAGGTGTTTTTTAGGCGGTAATTCTGTGTTCAAAAATTGGAAAGGCGTAAATCGCTTCTAATCGAAGCTGTTTTAGCACGCGCAAAAGGATTCCCTTGTAATTGGGTTTCCAGTTTTGGAGTTTTTGGAGCAGTTCGGTCATGCCGAGTATGTTGATGCTGCGCTTGATGTTGTAAACTAAGCAGATTAAACTGTGTTCTCCGTTTACTTTTTCGAGTCCGTTGAGGTCGGTGTAGCTGTAGCCCCATTTTCGTTTTATCGTTCCAAAGATGTGTTCGTTAATCTCCTGCCGCTTTCGATATAGTTCTTTGTTGGCTTTATATCGCTGTGCATTTTCTTCTACGGCTTTGGCAAATTCGCTGCGCTCTATTTCTCTGCCGCCTTTGGCTTTGCCGGTGCAGAGGTGTTTGACGGGGCAGGTTTTGCAATCGGGTGTGCGATACTTTTTAAACTGATAACCGATGCTGCGCTCGGTGCGTTGTTTATGGTGCCAGGTGCCTTTAGTAGTCAATGTTTTCCCTGCGGGGCAGGTGTAGGTATCTGCTTCTTCGTTGTAAGTAAATTGGGTGACCAGGTAGGCTGGCGTTGTTCCTTTTTCGTTGCTGTTGACTATCTCCTGTTGCGCGCAGATGGTCGCAATGTTGTTGTCTTTGCATTGTTGTATCTCTCGCCCGTTGTTGTAGCCTTTATCGCTAATGACGGTGATAGTTGTTGCTTGTAGGTTTTGCTTGGCTTCGGTGGCTATGGCGGTTAGGGCATTGCGGTCGTTGCGATTGATGGTATGGGTGGCTACTATCAGTTTGTGTTGTTCATCTACAGCCGCCTGCATGTTGTAGCACACTTCTACTACCTGCCCTTGAACGAGCAGCGCTCTAGCCTCTTCATCGGTGGTGCTTATCTGTGGTTCTCCGCTTTGTTCCAATTTATCCTGTAGCAGTTCGTAGTTGATTTTGGTTTCTTTCAACCGGGCTAATTTCTCGTTTACCTGCGTAATGTTCAGGTTGCTCTCTTCGGCATC
>CANJRM010000025.1 GCA_947476645.1 Bacteroidota bacterium | reverse complement strand
TACTGTAGCACGGTCTGTTCTCGCGTTCTTTGAAATTTTTGCCATGGTGTTTTACTATTTAATTTCTTTATGCAATGTTACCTTCTTCAAATTCGGATTGAACTTTCTCAATTCCAAACGCTCAGTGGTGGTCTTACGGTTTTTGTAAGTCATATAACGGCTTGTTCCCGGAACAGTCGTTTCTTTTTGCTCGGTGCATTCCAGTATAACCTGTATGCGGTTGCCTTTTGATTTCTTTGCCATTGGTTTATAGTTCTATTAAATTAGTTCAATTTGATTTCGCCTTTCTTGCTCAAATCTTTCAGGTAGTTGTAGATACCTTTTTTGTTAATGGTGCGCAATGCAGACGTTGACACTTTCAACTCTACCCACTCATCTAATTCCTGAATAAAGAATTTCTTCTTCTTCAAATTAGGCAAAAACTTACGATTGGTTTTTGCGTTTGAGTGAGAAACTGAGTGACCAAACATTGGCTTCTTACCGGTTAATTCACATACTTTGCTCATAGCTTTCTTTTTAAGAGGGCGCAAATATGTAAGAATAATTCAGAAAAGCAAAACAGTTAGAGAGGAATATTCCCGTGTTTCTTCCTAGGTAGTTTCACCGCTTTGTTCTCGGTCATTTTAAATGCACGAATCAGTTTGATGCGGGTTTGTGAAGGTTCAATTACTTCATCTACAAAACCACGGGCTGCGGCTTTGTAAGGGTGAGCAAAGTTTTCGGCATAAGCATCTACCACTTCCTTTAGTTTTTCGGCAGGATTTGCTGCTGATGAAATCTCTTTCTTGAAAATAATTTCAGCCGCTCCTTTGGCACCCACCACCGCAATTTCGGCATTAGGCCAGGCGTAATTCATATCGGCACCTATGTGTTTGCTGTTCATTACATCGTAAGCACCGCCATACGCTTTTCGCACAATCACTGTAATTTTAGGAACCGTTGCTTCGCTGAAAGCATAAAGCAATTTAGCTCCGTTGGTGATAATGCCATGCCATTCCTGGTCGGTGCCGGGCAAAAAGCCGGGAACATCAACCAGCGTAAGCAAAGGAATATTGAAGCAATCGCAGAAGCGCACAAAGCGCGCGCCTTTTTTCGATGAATTAATATCGAGCACTCCGGCAAGCACTGCGGGCTGATTTGCCACTACACCAATACTTCTTCCCGCAATGCGCGAAAAACCTACCACGATATTTTCCGCATAGTCTTTATGCACTTCGTGAAACGATTCTGCATCGGTGAGTTCTGTAATTACTTCACGAATATCATAGGGTTGATTCGGATTGGAAGGAATGATAGTGTTCAGCTTTTCGCGAGTTTCATTCGCCTCTTCATAATCATAAATAGGTGCTTGTTCATCGCAGTTCTGTGGCATGTAACTCACTAATCTTTTGATAGAGTTGATGCACTCCACTTCGTTGGCGTAAGTAAAATGTGTAACACCGCTTTTGCTCGCGTGTGCCTGTGCACCACCAAGTTCTTCGCTCGTTACATCTTCGTGCGTTACTGTCTTCACCACATTTGGTCCGGTAACGAACATGTAGGAAGTGTGCTCCACCATCATAATAAAATCGGTAATGGCGGGAGAGTAAACCGCGCCACCTGCGCAAGGACCGAGGATGGCAGAGATTTGCGGAATCACTCCACTGGCAATAGTGTTGCGATAAAAGATATCGGCATAACCACCGAGCGAAACCACACCTTCCTGAATACGTGCACCGCCAGAATCATTTAAACCAATAACAGGTGCGCCATTCTTCATAGCTAAATCCATTATCTTGCAAATCTTCTCGGCATGAGTTTCTGAAAGTGAACCGCCAAACACAGTGAAGTCTTGTGAAAAAACATAAACGATTCTTCCATTGATGGTTCCGTAACCGGTTACCACTCCATCACCCAAATAAATTTCTTTGTCAATACCGAAATCTCTTCCGCGGTGCTCAACCAGCATTCCTATTTCCTCAAAGCTTCCTACATCGAGCAGTAAATCTAAACGTTCACGCGCGGTGAGTTTTCCTTTTTTGTGTTGGTCATCAATACGTTTTTGTCCGCCACCGAGGAGTGCCTGTGCTTGTTTTGTCTTTAACTTTTGTATCTGTTCTTTCATTTGTAATTAGTTGATTAGATGATTAGCAAATTAGCAGATGATGAAATACAATTTTAATTATCTCATCTGCTAATCAACACATCAGCTAATTTTTTCCTTAAACTCAATTCCGTATTCTTTCAATTCGGCTAATATAGGATTATAGATTTCCGCGTGTTTCGGCATCAACACTCCCTTCTTTTTAATTTCATTATTCAAAATCATTTTGGTAGCAATAGCTACCGGCAAACCAACGGTTTGCGCCATGGCGGTATGTTCAGAATCTTTGCCCACACAAACCAATGATGATTGAAGCGTTTTCTTTCCTCTGCCCGTTTTACCCGTGTATTCTATTTCGTGAACCATCACCACCATGTCCTTATCATTTGCCTGCATAGACCAGGTATGTTCCAAAACATGTTGAAGAAGTTCAGCGGGAACAATCCATTTGTCTTTGTGCAACGAAAGCATTGGCACTACCGCAGTCGAAAGAATCAATTGGTGAATTTGTTTATCGGCAATTACAGATTTGCCTTTCATGAGGGTTGCTACTTCTTCCTGTAATTTATGTGTCAATCTTTCTTTGCGATTGGTGAATCCTAATTGCACAAGTGCGTTCCATCCTTTGCAAAACGGTGGTCTGCGCAAAGTGCCGCGATACATGGTTTTTACTCCTTTTAATCCGTATTCAGAAACGTATTTCAATGAGTCACGATTCGGATAGCTTTCAAATTTTCCGTAGCGCGGAATCTTTAATTCTTCTGTATGCGTGAAGAGTTCTTCGTAAGTAATTTTCTTTTTCTTCCCCTTTTCGAGCCATTGAATTTCTCCTTCGCCTTGACCCGCAAGAATTACGTTACGCGGATTCCAGGTGAATTTGTAATGCCAAAGGTTGTCATCGTTTTCAGGAGCTACCAAACCACCGCAGTGCGATTTGTAAGCTGTAATTATTTTGCTTTCATCTTTCAAGCGGTCAATCATTTGCATCGAACTCATGTGGTCAATGCCCGGGTCAAGACCTATTTCATTCATAAAAATGAGTCCTTTCTTTTTTACTTTTTCATCCATGTCGCGCATGGCATCGGATATGTAAGAAGGAGTAACCAGATTTTTTTTGAGTGCGAGACAATCTTCCGCTACAGGAATATGCATCACGGCAGGAAGCATGGAAATAACAATATCTGCTTCTGAAATAATTCGTTTGCGATTGGGTTCGTTGTAGAAATCAAAACCTATGGCGTGTGTGTTCTCTCTGCCTTTTGTCTTTTGCAGGGCTTGTGCACCAGTAATATCAGCCACGGTAATCTGCCATTCTTCGGTCGAAGATTTTTCAACCAAGTAGTCAATCAACGCAATGGATGATTTGCCGGCACCGAGTATGAGAATGTTTCGCATAATGAATGAGTCGCAATAATAGAAAATGAATTTCTTTGCCACACTAAAAACAAAAACATGATTTGGAAACACAAACCAACTGCAGAATTGAAAAATATGTTTCCCAATAAAAGCATTGATGATTTTTTGGGAATTGAATTTTTAGAAGTGGGCGATGATTTTATAACCGCGCGAATGCCCGTGAACGAAAGAACACATCAACCCTTCGGTCTCTTGCATGGTGGTGCATCGTGCGTGTTGGCAGAATCGTTGGGCAGTGTGGCATCAACGCTTTGTCTTGACATCACCAAACAAATGGCAGTGGGAATAGAAATAAACGCCAATCACCTGCGCTCGGTAAAAACAGGTTTTGTGTATGGAACAGTAAAGCCGATTCACGTGGGCAGAACCCTGCACGTTTGGAGTATTGAAATTGTAAATGAAGAGAAGAAGTTGGTTTGTGTTTCACGTTTGACTTGCGCGGTGAAAGATTTTTAAAACTATTTCGGTTCCTGCTTTTGTAGAAAAACTACATACTGTTTAACGCCTTCTTCGAGTGACAGAAACTCTTTGCTGTAACCAGCGCCTCGGAGCTTCTTCATTTTCGCCTCAGTGAAATACTGATACTTATCGCGAATATCTTCGGGTGTGGGAACGTATTCGATTTGCGGAGCAAGTTGAAGTGAAGAGAAAATGGCGCGCACTAAATCATTAAAAGCTCTCGCCTTGCCCGTTCCTAAATTGTAGATGCCATTTAATGAGTTCTGATGTTGCTCAAAAAAATAAAGGCACACATCCACCACATCATCTACATAAATAAAATCGCGCAATTGCTCGCCATCTTTAAAATCAGGATGATGACTTTTAAAGAGTTTTACTTTTCCTGTTTCGCTTATTTGTTTGAATGCATGCAATACCACCGAAGCCATTCGTTGTTTATGAAATTCATGCGGACCGTACACGTTGAAGAATTTTAAACCACACCAAAAAGGCGGAGTAGTTTTTTGCTCTAACACAAACAAATCGAAAAGCTGTTTCGATAAACCGTAAGGATTCAACGGCTTTAAAATTTTAGCAGTTGCATCATCATCACTGAATCCGTTTTCTCCCAGGCCATAAGTAGCTGCAGAAGAAGCATAGAGCAATGGAATTTGCTTAATGGTGCAGACTTCCCATAACGATTTTGAATAACTGAGGTTGAGTGAATCGAGAATTCGGAAATTAAATTCAGTGGTATCTGTCCGTGCGCCTAAGTGAAAAATGAATTCAACCTCGTGGTTGTTTTCGGTTAGCCATTCAATAAAATCATCTCGATGAATTCGTTGAGTGCAAGAAACGCCATCAAGGTTTTCTTCTTTGTGTTCCGTAAAGTCATCAACCAAAATGAGCTTCGAAAATCCTTTTTCGTTTAACTTACGGGCAAGATTACTTCCTATAAAACCCGCAGCACCGGTTACAACAAGTTGCTTCACTATTCAATAATTAATTTGCGGGTAATCTTTTTGGTTTCATCACTTACTTCCACAAAATAAATTCCGTGGAGCCAGGTAGAAGTTTCAAGTTTGAAGTTTAAAGTTGGAAGTAGAGCGGAGTAAATTTTTCTTCCCGTTATATCATAAACAGATAAAGTCTTCTCATTTCCTTTTAAAAATTGTAAACCCGAAACTGTAAACTCATTGTGTGCCGGATTCGGATAAACAGAAATATTCTCTTCATCACTCAAATTACTTATGCCCGAAGCAGTTGGGTCGTTGCGCACCTGAAAGGTATCTATGTCAACATAAAAACTTGCCCCGTTTCCATACGAGCAACGAATTTTTACATAAGCATTGTTACCTGCAAACTGAGTGATAAAAACTTTTTTCTGCACAAAATTAAAACTCGTGTTGTGGTTGTTCATATCGATCAGGTAAACCGTTTGATACGAAATTCCATCGGTGCTGAAAAGCATTTCAATTTGGTCGCCCACATCAAAATCTTTTGGTGTAGAAGGATAGATATTATACTCAATAGCGCGATACTTAAATATAATAGTCGATTGCGAAGTAAGCGGACCAATCAACGGAGTGATTGCCGAATCAACAGTAACCGCACTGCTTACACGCGCACAAATTGCTTTGTTGTCGTTGATGCCGTGGTTACTCAACACCTTCATGCTTCCGCCCCAGCCCGCTGGCGGAAAATTGTTTGGCTGACCCTCAAAGCCCTCGGCAAACGGATAGGTCTGAGAAAAAATAATGAGCGAAAAAAAAACTAAGGAGAATGTAAATAGGTGTTTCATGCAAACGATTTAATGCAACAGTAATCAATTGCAAATTAAAACGTTTAGCGGAAAACGAAGAAGCGAAATGCTAATTCAAATCTCTTCGTTTCACTTTATCAAACCGAAGAATAAAATCTTTGCCATAAACAGCAGCAGGAGTATAAGTGCCGTGTGGTGGTTCAGTGGCAAGTACGTTTTGAGCAATGCGAACAGCCGTCCATGCAGTAAGCGTATAACCTTCGGGTAGCTCAAGTACAGCAGATTTCGAAACGCCTAACAAATTTTTCACTTCACCCCAAACAACGCTGTGCGCATTTTCACGCTGCTCTTTTTCAGGACCTGCTGGGCGCTTTTTAATTCGGTTGGTTAAGAAACGTTTTACAATTCCTGTATTTAAAATGAAACCGATGTAGTTGCTCAACTTCATGCCGTCAATTACACTTTGAGGAACCACATTATAAATAGTAATGTTTGGAATTTTAGTCGTGCGAAAAGCAGTGGACACATCGCCCCATGGAATAGCAACACCTTTTCTTTTTGTATCACCAAAATCAATTACTCGCGTTAAACTTCCTGCACGAATTTTCACCAACTTCGAATCTTTACGCACCACACAACCCGCTCCTAAATTTTCAGCAACGGTAATAGCTGTGCCGTGCGAAAGCTTTCCGCCTTTTTGATACAATGCCATTTCCAATGTTTCAGCACCGTTTAATTTTTCTTTTAAATAAAGAGCCATACAGTCTGTGGGCACTACATCAAAACCAACACCGGGCATTAACATTATGCCCGCGCGTTTTGCTTCTTCACTCAGCTTAAACATTTTTTCAAACACGGTAAACTCTCCGGTAATATCTAAGTAATGAGTCTTGGCTTGCATACACGCTTTAGCCATTACAGCAGCCGTGTGTGCGAATGGTCCGGCACAATGCAACACCACTTTAAAATCTTTTAATTGCTCGGCAACAGACTCAATATTATCCAAAGCAAAAACGCGGTAAGGCAAATTTAATTCAGTGGCAAGTTCCTTGGTTCGCACTTCATCGCGACCGGCTAACACGGGTTTCAATCCACATTCGACAGCGTGCTCGCTTATGAGTTTACCAGTGTATCCGTAGCATCCGTAAATAAGTAGACCTTCTTTCATGTGCGTATATTTGAATACCCGCGAAAGTATGAAGCTACTTTATACTCTGTGTTAAATTGCAGGAACGGATATTAAAGCTGAATAAGACCGTATTACAATGGCTGTGCTTTCGCTTTAAAAGAGTTTACATTTGTTCAAAAGTATGTCACCAATGAAAAAAATGCTCCTCCTTTTGTTTATGCCATTTCTTTGCTTTCAAATAAACGGCCAGTCAATAGCTGCTCAACGATGCGCTGCTTTCGAAAAAGGAATGAATCTTTCTAACTGGCTTGAAGCAGCATGGCAACCAAATTGGCCAACCGCAAACGGATACTCAAAAGCAGATCTTGCCAAAATAAAAGAAGCAGGAATGAAATCCATTCGTCTCCCTATTTGCTTCGCACGAATTACGGATTCGATAGCACCGTATACTGTAGATACAAATAATCTTCTTTTTGCACGCATTGATTCTGTTATTCAATGGACAGATGAATTGCAGATGAACCTAATAATAGATAATCATCACGAATGGTCATTGGACAATGAGCATTGGAGAACAAACCGCGAACGCTTTGCTCACCTATGGGCCGTGTTGGCGAATAAGTACCGCTATCTTGACCCTGCTCATTATACGTTTGAACTCTTGAATGAGCCTCCTCTTTTTTTTGCGTTGGACTCTCTTAATATTATGATGAAAGATGCGATTGATTCTATTCGTCAGTTTACCACAGCACATACCATAATCGTTTCTCCCAACGCATCAAGTATTGGAATTGCCTATACAACCAATTACAAACCCCTTGCTGATACTAATCTGATTTACACCTGGCATTGTTATGACCCTGTTGATTTTACGCATCAGGGTTTTTCTTGGACTAATCCTGTTTTTCCTACCGGCACTCCTTTTCCTATTATACCAACAAGTTTCTATGAATCTATTTTGTATGAAGGAATGACACGTCTCAACCACTGGCGTGATACATTTAATGTTCCTGTTTTTCTTGGTGAGTTTGGTGTAGGTGAATACGCAGATGCAGCAAGTCGGTGCAATTGGATCCAGTATATGGGAAGTCAATTAGATTCAACCCACATTCCGTGGTTCTATTGGGATTGGCGATGGGATTTTACCATGTTCAACTCGCACGAAATTTCTGCCGATAGTATCATCCCCTGCTTTTCTCACTCGCTTCATTTATATGGCGATACTGTTTTAAATTCTGTGAATGGAGAATTGAATCAGGGAATCTTCGAAGTAAATTTATACCCCAATTTTATTGCTTCCGGAAAATCCATTCATGTTTCTGTTCAAGGAGTTCCATCTTTCATTTGCAAAATATTTGATAGTCTCGGCAGGTTGATACAGCAGCAAAATTTTACTCAAAGTGACGTAACCATTCCTCTCTGTTTGGCAAAAGGAATTTATTTTGCTCAGTTTACTACCAGAGATAGAAGAGTAACGAAGAAGTTTGTTGTGGATTAGGAAAATTTCATTCCCAAACCCAATTACACGGCCACACTGTGTTCTCTAAGCGCATCATTCAACGAAGTCTTTTTATCAGTTGATTCTTTTCGTGTGCCGATGATAAGCGCACATGGCACTTGATATTTTCCTGCAGGAAATTCTTTCGTATAACTTCCTGGAATAACCACCGAACGTGCAGGAACAACTCCTTTATATTCGATAGGTTCTTTCTGCGTAACATCAATGATTTTTGTGCTCATGGTCAGCACTACGTTAGCACCGAGTACCGCTTCTTTTTCAACACGCACACCTTCTACGACTATACAACGAGAACCAATGAAACAGTTATCTTCTATAATAACAGGTGCTGCTTGTATTGGTTCTAATACTCCGCCAATTCCAACGCCACCGCTGAGATGAACATTTTTTCCAATCTGCGCACATGAGCCAACGGTTGCCCAGGTATCTACCATCGTACCTTCATCTACATAAGCACCAATGTTCACATAACTCGGCATCAAGATAACGCCTTTCGCTACATAACTTCCGTAGCGTGCAATAGCCTGAGGCACTACGCGCACACCTAGTTCCTTATAATTTTTCTTCAACGGAATTTTATCGTGAAACTCAAACGGACCAACTTCAATAGTTTCCATTTGCATAATCGGGAAATAGAGAATCACTGCTTTCTTGAGCCACTCATTCACTGTCCAGCCCGCGAGATTGTGCTCTGCCATTCTTATTTTGCCTTTATCGAGCAGTTCAATAACGTCTTTTATGGCTTGCTGAGTTTTGTCGTATTGCAAAAGTTTGCGGTCGTCCCAAGCCTGTTCTATCTGGGCTCTTAACTGTTCTGTATTTTCCATTTGAATATTTTTTGAAACACGCAAGAATAAACTGTTTGTAATTGCAACGGAAATTTTTGTGGCTACATTTGTTTATAGCATACATTTGAGCAATACATAAATCATCGTTATGAAGCCATCAAAAATTTTACTCGCAGCACCTGCCTTGTTTCTCTTCACTTCGTTACAGGCGCAAATTTTCATTAATACAGGTAATCCGAATATTGATAAATACAAAAGCGAAAACCCGAATGCTGTAATTTGGGAAGGTGGTAAAACTGTTCCCGTGCCGCCAAACACACCTGCCGAACAAAAAGAGCAACCTAAAAAAGTTGCTAAGCAAGAGACTGTAAAAGAAACTCCTGTTGTAAAAAAGGAAGAAAATAAAATTGTTGAACCTGCAAAAACAGTTGAACCTGTGGCGGCAAAAAAACCAACCAACCCGAATGGCGCACCAGATTTCCCTGCTGATGGAGTTCCAGGAAAATGTTACGCGCATTGCTTAGTTCCCGACCAGTATGAAATAAAAGAAGAGCAAGTGATTGATAAACCTGCTTCGGTTAAGATTGAAAAAATACCTGCTAAGTATGAAACAGTTTATGATACGGTTGTTGTAAAAGCCGCTTCTAAAAAATCGGTTACTACTCCGGCACAATACGAAATTGTTACAGAAAGTAAATTAGTAGCCGAAGCCACAAAAATGTGGGTGAGAGGAAAAGCAGATAAGAATTGTTTATCGGCAAATCCAAAAGATTGTGAAGTGTGGTGTTTAAAAGAAGTTCCTACTGTTTATGAAAAGGTTTCGAAGAAAGTAGAGAAAACTGCGGCAGTAACTAATGAAGTAGATGTGCCTGCGATAACTAAAGTAGTTCCACGCAAAAAATTAATTGAAGCCGCTCGCGAAAACAAAATTGATGTTCCGGCTTCTTACAAAACCATTATGAAAAAAGTATTGGTTAAGAAAGGCGGCTATCAAGAATGGAAAGAAGTTTTATGCGAGCCATTGGTAACCGATAATAAAATTTCTGAAATTCAAAATGCATTGAAGCGCGAAGGTTACGACCCGGGTGTTATTGACAACCAAATGGGAGGAAAAACAAAACAAGCGCTTATCAAATTTCAACAGGATAAAGGATTGCCAGTTGGTAATTTAAATCTTGAAACATTGAAAGCGTTGGGAGTGAAAGAATAATTTTTAGTAGAGCATCTCCCAATTTCAAATCCATAATGGCTAACGGTAAAAAGCAAATCAGTCCACTTCTCGCTGTCTTTATTACTGTGTTTATTGATATGCTCGGCATTGGAATCATCATTCCTATTACACCGAATTTATTTCTGAATCCTGCGCAAAGTATTCTTCCACCCGAAATGGCGGAGCATACAAGAAACATTATGTACGGTTTCTTCGCTGCTACGTTTCCATTCTTTCAATTTTTCGGAGCACCAATACTTGGAACTTTAGCAGACAGATTTGGTAGAAAAAGAATTCTTCAGATTTCGCTCATAGGAACCTTTGTTGGCTACGCGCTTTTTGCTTATGCCATTCACACCAAATTATTGTGGTTGCTTTTTGTATCGCGCGCTATCCCCGGTTTCATGGGTGGAAATATTTCCATCGCACTCGCTGCGTTAGCCGATGTAAGCAAACCCGAAGAGAAAGCAAAAAACTTTGGCATCGTAGGAATGGCTTTTGGCTTAGGATTTATTCTTGGTCCAACCTTGGGCGGAATTCTTTCAAGCCCATCTATTGTTTCGTGGTTCAATCCTTCCACTCCATTAGTCTTCACCGCTTTTCTTACGGTGGTGAACATGATTTACGTTTACAAGCAGTTTCCTGAGACCTTTGTTCCTGTTGAAACAAAAGAGCTCACCATTTTTGCAGGCATTCACAATTTGCGAAAAGCAATTCGCATGGAAAACATGCGCGTGATATTGCTCACTATATTTTTTCAGGCGTTCGGATGGAGTTTCTTCATGCAATTCAATCAGGTTTACCTCATTCACAAATTTCATTTTACGAATGCGCAAATTGGAATGTTGTTTGGCTATATCGGCATTTGGATTGCCATAACACAAGGAGGAATTACGCGGCAAGTAGCTAAACGCTTAGCTCCTTCAAAGGTGTTGCGCTTTTCTTTGTTTGGATTAGCAACGGCAATTCTATTGGTATTAGTACCTGACCAACCTTACCTACTTTACTTCTGCAATCCTTTCATCGCCATTTTTCAGGGACTCACACAACCCAATCAAACAAGTATTGTTTCGTCATTAGCATCTAAAGATGCCCAAGGAGAAATGCTCGGCATTCAACAATCCATGCAATCTTTTGCATTTACCATTCCACCCATTATCGCAGGTTTTCTTTTGAACTTTGATGTTCGTTTGCCCATGGTTGTTGCAGCAGCAATGACATTGCTCGCGGGCTTGGTTTTTTTCTTTGCCTTCAATGCTGAAGTTGCGCCTGTTATCAGCACAGTTATCGAGGAATAGTTCCTCATTTGATGAACTTTATCTGCTTTAATTTTGTTTAGAACCTGTCTAAACTGTGCAAAAAGCGATTAGATTTGCGCCTACAATTTTTATGGCAGAGAACGATAAAATTATTGACGAAGTTGTAGCTAACGACTACAAGTATGGCTTCACCACCAACATTGAGCAGGAGTTCGCGGCTATTGGTTTAAGTGAAGACACGGTGCGTTTCATTTCTGCCAAGAAGAACGAACCCGAATGGATGCTTGAATGGCGATTAAAGGCTTATCGTGCATGGCTCAAAATGGAACAACCTAAATGGCAGAACGTTCATTTTCCTACCATTGATTTTCAAAGCATTTACTACTACGCGGCTCAGAAGAAGAAAAAGATCATCAACTCTTTAGATGATGTTGACCCCGAGATTCGCAATACTTACGATAAATTGGGCATTCCTATTCAGGAGCAAAAATTATTGGCAGGTGTTGCAGTTGATTATGTAATGGATAGTGAAAGTGTTATTACCACCTTCCGCGAAAGTCTGAAAGAGAAAGGAATTATTTTTTGTTCCATTTCAGAAGCTATTCGTGAGCAACCGGAACTGGTGAAGCAATACTTAGGAAGTGTAGTTCCCCAGCGCGATAATTATTATGCGGCTTTGAACAGTGCTGTTTTCAGCGATGGAAGCTTTGTTTTTATTCCAAAAGGTGTTCGTTGCCCAATGGAGCTTTCTACTTACTTCCGTATTAACGCTGAGAACACCGGTCAGTTTGAACGCACTTTGATTATTGCCGAAGAAGGAAGTTATGTTTCGTATCTCGAAGGTTGCACCGCTCCTATGCGCGATGAAAATCAATTGCATGCGGCAGTAGTAGAGCTCGTAACTATGGATAATGCGGAGATAAAATATTCTACAGTTCAGAACTGGTATCCTGGAGATAAAGAAGGCAAAGGTGGCATCTATAATTTTGTTACCAAACGCGGAATGTGCAAAGGAAAGAATTCGAAAATTTCCTGGACACAAGTAGAAACAGGAAGTGCTATTACATGGAAATATCCAAGCTGTATTTTGAAAGGCGATAATTCTATTGGTGAATTTTATTCTGTTGCCGTAACCAATAATTACCAACAAGCCGATACCGGAACCAAAATGATTCACATTGGTAAAAACACCAAGAGCCGTATTGTAAGCAAGGGAATCAGTGCGGGTAAATCCCAGAACTCTTACAGAGGACAAGTACAGGTGCATAAAACTGCAGATAACGCCTACAACTCATCGCAGTGCGATAGTCTATTGATTGGTGATAAATGCGGTGCGCATACGTTCCCGTATCTGGAAATAAAAAACATGACCGGTAAAGTAGAGCATGAAGCAACTACTTCCAAAATTGGTGAAGACCTTTTGTTCTACTGCAATCAACGTGGATTAACCAATGAAGAAGCCGTGAGCATGATTATAAATGGTTATTGTAAAGAAGTTTTCAAGCAACTGCCAATGGAGTTTATGGTTGAAGCGCAAAAGCTGTTATCAATCAGTCTGGAAGGAAGCGTAGGTTAAGTAATTTTGCAAAAACAATCGCAAAATGATTTTCAGACTATTTAAAATCTACTCCACCGGAAAGACAATTTACAAGCGGGTATTAAAACCCATTTACGAAGAACTTAGAAAAGACGCATACGCAACAGAAGATAAACGAACACGAAACAGAAAAAAGAACAAGAGCGATGTTATCAATCAAAAACCTAAACGTAGGAATAGCCGAAAAGCAAATCCTTAAAGATTTCAATCTCGAAATCAAGCCTGGTGAAATCCACGCCATCATGGGACCAAATGGGACCGGCAAATCAACCCTTGCATCTACACTTGCAGGCAAAGAAGATTATGAAGTGCTCACGGGCGAAGTAAGTTTCAATGGAAAGAATTTATTAGAAATGAGTGCCGATGAACGCGCACGCGAAGGCGTGTTTCTGGCATTTCAATATCCGGTAGAAATCCCTGGTGTAAGCACTACCAACTTTATGAAAGCGGCAGTGAATGCAAAGCGCAAACATCAGGGCTTAGAGCCAATGGATGCAAAAGATTTTTTGAAACTTATGAAAGAGAAATTGGCGTTGGTGGAAATGAATAAAGAATTCACCAGTCGTTCTATCAATGAAGGTTTTAGTGGCGGAGAAAAAAAGCGCAATGAAATTTTTCAGATGGCAATGCTTGAACCAACTCTTTGCTTGTTAGATGAAACAGATTCCGGTTTGGATATTGATGCACTTCGCATTGTAGCCAACGGAGTGAACCAATTGAAAAACAAGGACAGAAGTTTTTTGATAATAACTCACTATCAGCGTTTACTCAACTATATCGTTCCCGATTATGTGCATGTAATGTATGGCGGCAAGATTGTAAAGAGCGGAGGAAAAGAACTTGCACTGAAGCTAGAAGAACAAGGATACGATTGGATTAAAGAAGAAAACAGCGAACTGGTATAACATGAGTTTTGCAGAAAACATATCTAAACAGTTTGCAGAGGTCAGCAATACCAATGTTGTTGAGTTAAGAAAGAATGCATTTACTGCTTTCGAAAAACTCGGCATTCCATCTTCGCGTCATGAAGAATGGAAATACACCAACATTAAAACGAAACTGAACGAACAACTTTCGCTCACACCTGCTGACAGTCAAGTAAACACTACAGTGAAAAACTACATTGCCAGTTTACCTCCCTACGCGTTCCGCATTATTTTCCTGAACGGAATTTTTCATCCTGAATTAAGTATAGTACCTGATACAAAAGGATTGACCATTTGCAGTTTGAAGGAGGCGTTTAGTTCTCATACATCTTTAGTAGAAAGATATTTCGGCAAGCTGATTAATTACAACGAAGAACATTTTGCGGCATTGAATACGGCTTTCGTAAATGATGGCGCGTTCATTCACGTTCAAAAAAACGTAGCGATTAACGAACCAATTTACATTCAGTATTTCTTTACCGCTTCCGATGTAAACGCGTTTACTCAAACCAGAAGCTTAGCTATTGTAGAAGAAGGTGCTTCGATTCAAATTGCAGAAGATTTCCGCAACGCCAGCAACATCAACGTTCAATACAATCATGTATCGGAAGTGTTTGTCGGTAAGAACGCCTCCATTGATATTGTGAAACTTCAACTAGAAGTAAGCAACTCTATCGGCATTCATACTTTAGAAAGTCAGGTTGAGCGCGATGGAAAATTCAGCGCCTCAACAATTACATTCTCTTCACCTAATACCGGAACCGGTAATGCGCTCATAAGAAATAATGCTACAGCACGTTTGATTGGGGAGAATGCTCATGCTGATTTAAATGGTTTGTATTTCGGAAAAGAAAATGCGCACATCGACAATCATATTCTGGTTGACCATGTTGCGCCTAACTGCACCAGCAATCAACTTTACAAAGGCGTGTTAAACGATGAATCAACGGGTGTATTCAACGGAAAAATTTTTGTAAGGCAGGATGCACAGAAGACAAATGCTTTTCAATCGAGCAAAGCATTGCTATTATCAAATGATGCAAGCATCAACAGCAAACCGCAATTAGAAATTTTTGCCGATGATGTTAAGTGCAGTCACGGAGCAGCAGTTGGTCAATTAGATGAGAATGCGCTTTTCTATCAACGTGCACGTGGAATCACAAAGGAAGAAGCTACTCAAATTCTCACTTATGCTTTTGCACACGAAGTTATTGACCACGTGCACAGCAAACCAATTCGTCAGTTTTTGTGCGACAAATTGAAAGATGAATTAAAAGTGAATTTCTGATGAACGCTTCTATTCGCGCGCAGTTTCCTATCCTACATCAAAACGTAAACGGCAAGCCGCTTATTTATTTTGATAACGCTGCTACTTCACAAAAGCCCTTGGCTGTTATCAATGCCATTAAAGATTATTACGAACACTACAATAGTAACATCCACCGCGGTGCGCATCACCTCGCGCAATTAGCAACAGAAAAATATGAGAACGCAAGAACTACTGTTGCGCAACACATCAACGCCAACGAACGCGAAATAAATTTTGTTCGAGGCACTACTGAAGCGGTAAATTTGGTAGCTACTTCTTATGGAAGAAAATTTATTAAAGTTGGTGATGAAATTATTGTGAGTGAAATGGAGCATCACTCGAACATCGTTCCCTGGCAAATGTTATGCGAAGAAAAAGGAGCTACACTTCGCGTTATTCCCATCAACGATTCCGGTGAAATAATTTTCGAAGAATATCTCAAACTGCTTTCAGAAAAAACGAAGATTGTTTCCATTGCTTACATCTCCAATGCACTCGGCTCTATCCATCCGGTTAAAGAAATTATAACCGAAGCACATAAAGTAGGTGCAGTAGTTTTTATTGACGGAGCACAGGCTTTGCCGCATAAAAAGTTTGATGTAAAAGATTTGGATTGCGATTTCCTCGGCTTTAGCGGACACAAAGTTTTTGCCGGAACAGGAATTGGAATTCTTTACGGCAAAGAAAGTTTACTCGAAGCGATGAACCCTTACATGGGCGGAGGAGAAATGATAAAAAGCGTTTCGTTTGCAGGAACTACTTACAACGATTTGCCTTATAAATTTGAAGCAGGCACTCCGCATATTGAAGGTGGAATCTCATTGGGTGCTGCCATCAATTACATCAGCGAAATAGGCTTAGATAAAATTGCCGCTTACGAAGAAGAACTACTCGCCTACGGAACAGAGAAGTTTTTAGAAGTAGAAGGTTTACGAATTGTAGGAACTGCTAAAAACAAAGCTTCTGTTATTTCTTTCTTGGTAAACGATATTCATCCTTACGATTTAGGCGTTCTTCTCAACGAACAAGGCATCGCTATTCGCACAGGGCATCACTGTTGTCAGCCATTGATGGAAAGATTAAAAATTGAAGGAACCTGCCGTGCATCCTTTGCTTTCTACAATACCAAGGAAGAAATTGATGTAACCGTAAACGCATTGAAACGCGCTGTGAAAATACTTTCGTAGCATTGCAACATGCAGAAATCAATCACCGAAATTGAAAATGAAATTGCTGAAGAATTCGATTTGTTCGATGACCAAATGGACAAGTACGAATACATTATCGATATTGGGAAGAAACTACCTGCATTAGATTCAAAATATCAAACCGATGATTTTTTAGTGAAGGGCTGCCAGAGCAAAGTTTGGCTGCATGCTTATGAAAAAGATGGGCGAATATTTTTTGAGGCTGATTCAAACAGTGCTATCACAAAAGGAATTGTCGCGCTTCTTGTTCGGGTTTTATCGGGACAGAAAGCAAATGAGATTATCTCCTCTCCTCTTGGTTTTATTGATAAAATAAATCTGCGCGCGCATCTTTCCTCGCAGCGGTCAAATGGATTGAGTTCAATGATTGTAAAAATGAAAGCCTACGCAACTGCCTTTGCCTGATTGTACTCTTCATAGAAAACGCTGACAGTATTATATTCGCTCTATGCAAAAAAGACTTCTGCTTCTCTCTTTCCTATTTTTTGTTTCGCTCTCCGTTTTTTCTCAGTTGTTTTCAATTACCATCAATCCAGGTGCTTACGTAGGTGGTTTTGAAATTGACAGCAACGGACACGGAACTTTTCATCAGGGAGTAAAAACAGTTTTGCTTGCAGCCGGACCTCATTACATCAATACGGGAACAGGAATTATTGCTGATGATACTCATCATTACGGTTCTTATATTGATTTTACCATTGACAACAACGGCAATATTTCAGAAATAAATCCTCCCGCTTCTGCACATGTGTATTCTGCAAATCCTTCTACCATAAATTTCATTACGGCAAATGTTACCATTGACCCTGCTGCTTTTAAAGGCAGTTACGAAATTTCAGCTTACCAACACAACAAAGAAACGGAGCTGAAGGGCAAACAAACTATTGTGTTAGTGAAAGCGCAACTCTATTATTTTGAAGATGAAGCTTACGCTAACACCATTATTCCGGGTTTTACTTCGGGTTTCTATTTCAGCATTACTGATAAAGGAATTTTTGAAGAGTTCCTTTCGCCTTCTTACTCGTTGCAAAACAATAACACTACTATGGTGTTGAATACGACTGCAAGAAAAATAGACCCCGCCATTTTTCCTGCGCGAAACAACGGAATTGTTTTGTGTGGTTATGGCTATGTTCCCATCAAAAAACCTACTGATTTCACCTTTATTACAGGGCTTACTGCTTACGCAGGTTATTTAGATGATTTCGGCAAATTGCGCCCGAACTATTTTGTTCCTTAAACGAAATTCTGTTTTCGCGAACAACTGCTATCCTTTTTATATTTTAGAACCTTCATTAAAAAACAGCGAATGAAATTGTCTATTACTATTCAAAAGGTTGTCTTGTTTTTTATCGTTGCTTCTGTTCTGTCTTCGTGTAAGAAGGATGCCAAAACAAATTGGGATACGGAACTCTTGGTTCCTATAGCTACAACAAATCTCACGCTTCGTAATTTAGTGAAGGATACTTCTATCCTTAAAACCAATCCTGATAACTCTATGAAGTTGGTTTACAATTCGCAGTTATACAATTTCAATTTGGCAGAGCAAATCGTAAACATTCCCGATACTTCGATAGGACAGAAATTCAACTTAACAGATTTGCGTTTACCTAATCAGTATGTAGATTTTAAAGCATCACTCGGTATGATAGCGCAGAACGCTTTGCTTACTCCAAGCACTCAGGGGTTGGGACAATTTCTTATCACTTTCAACGGCAGTTCATTACCTATTCCGCCAGTTAGCGGGTTATCAATGCCACCGTTTCACTATGCTGCACCCGACCTTTTTGATAGTGCTTATTTAAGTTCGGGAGAAGTGGAAATAGTAGCAGAAAATCATTTGCCTATTCCTATTTCAACCGCAAGAATTTCGTTGTTCAACACAGGTGACCACTCTCTTGTTGGCACTTACGATTGTCCACCGATAGCGGCAAACAGCTTAATTGTTTTCAGTATTCCTATTGCCGGTTCGCGTATTACCAATCAACTTGATTTTGTAATTGACAATTTAAGTTCACCCGGAAGTAACGGTGCTTCGGTTTTGATTGATACATCGAATTACATAGAACTAAAAGCAACTGTTCGCACACTTAAAGCAACCGAAGCATGGGCAAAGTTTCCGGCTCAAAATGTAGTTGACCTTACCGAAGATTTGGAGCAAGTGATAGGTGACCGCAAATTTACGTACGTAGATGCGCGCTCGGGCTTCTTACATATTTTCATTACGAGTTCGGTGCAGCAAAAACTTTATTTGGATTATACTTTGGTTGGTGCTTTTGACAGCCATGGCGTTCCGCTGAATGAATACACGGTAGTTCCTCCTGCACCTGTTGGCGGAACTATTACGATTGATACCATGATTAATATTGCGGGGTTTGCGATTAACCTGAGCGGCAAAGACGGTTCGAAATTTAATGCTTACACGCAGCGGATTGTTGCGCATATAGATTCTGACGGATTGATTCACCACATTACTACTGCCGACAGTATTATTATGCGTTATGAAATAACTCAGGTAGCACCGAATTATATTAAAGGTTATGCAGGCAGAGATACGATTACCGGAAAGGATAGCGCTGACTTTGCTTTTCTCGATATTTTCAAAAGCGGTTCTATTGGTTTAGAAGATGTGAAGATGACCTTTACGGTTGATAACGGAATTGGTGTTGACGGTCAGGTTAGGATTAACGGGTTAACTGCTATGAGCCAGAACAATGGTTCGCGAACGCTGAGTGGTTCTATTGTTGGTCAACCATTCGTAATTAGTCGTGCTACTGATTTTCCTCTTACTCCTGCCCACAGCGAATTTTTAATCAACAGTACTAACTCAAACATTAAAGACCTGTTAGGAATTTTGCCAAACAAACTGAAGTATGATGTAGAAGTGCGAACGAATGTAAACGGCAACAACGGTCAATACCGCGACTTCGCGTATCTGGAAAGCGGTTTAAAGATTGGATTGAATGCAGAAGTTCCGCTCTCGATTATTGCAAATCATTTAGTGTTAGTCGATACATTCGATTTTAATATTGCAGGAACCAACACGAACATCAACGGCATAACCGATGGTGTTTTGAATTTGATTACCGAAAACATTTATCCTATTGATGCCGACATTACTATTCTGCTTTACGATGAAAACTGGCAAGTGGTAGATACGCTTGCATCGAATGCGCACATAGCAGGCGGAGTGCCTGATGCGAATTGCAAAGTGCAGGCTCCTACCAAGAGCAAAGTGCCTTTGTATGTAAGTGAAGAAAGAATGACCAAAGTAAAACTGGCGCGCCATGCAGTAGCTACTGCTGATTTCAACAGCACTTCATCGCAACTTTGTAATGGCTTGCCAACGAAAATTTACAGCACTTATACTTTAGGTATTACGTTTACCGCGCGGTTTAATTACAAGGTGAACGCTAAGTTTTAAGCACAAACATTAATTGAACGAACACGAAATACGAAGCAAGAACTATGGGCAAGAATTTTAATTATACACGATTAAGCGTAGCAATTTTCTTTTTCAGTTTCCTCAGTTTGTTTCTATCTGCCGCTGATTCTACCGAAGTTGTAAAAACTAAAAAGATAAAGTTTGCGACTAACGAGAACAACGCGCGACTTTATAACTATACTAATTCGGGTATCAATTATTTTTTTAATGAAGATTTCAGAGATAGTGCTACCTGGAGAAGCACCATATGTTTTGATTACGATGCCAACTCAAAAGAAGTTCCTGCGGGTTTAGGTTTTGCGCTCTTGTTCAAACAAAATATTTCGAAGGGGCTTATTGATAGAATAGACGGACGAATAAACGACCGCATACGATTTGAAGACCAGTTGAAGACCGGCTACACGCTTCGCCATTATGTGAAGAAACTGGATTGCACTTTCTTTTTCACTTTCAATCACCGACAGATGCGCGAGTTGAGTGCAGGTAAAGAAGCGTTTGAAACTGTGTTTTATGGCAACGCGCGTTTTGAAGGTGACAGTGCCGATTTGAGCAATATTCGTTTCTACAATTACATGTATAATCAGGTTTCGGCTGGTGTGAAAAAGAAATTTGATTACGGCAGTTATCAAATGGATGTGGGTTTAGGACTTTCGTTTTTGCAGGTGTTTAATCAGCAGGAAATAAGAACGGGACACGCGAGTATTTACACCGCAGCCGATGGCGAGTATCTGGATTTTAATTACGACTTAACTTTTAATGCAGCAAAGGAAGGAGCTACGAAGTTCGGGGAACTCAACGGCATTGGCGGCTCGGGTGATTTTCATATCGGGTTTATGAACCGCAACAAATGGAAGCTGACATTTGATATAGCCGATATTGGCTACACTACCTACCGTAAGAACCCTGTGAATTATTCGGCTGTGAAGACTGCGCACTTTGCAGGTTTTGTTTTGCCAGACTTAACTACGTTCAGCAGTCAAACTTTTGACACGCTGAAATTGGATAGTGCGGTGCGCTCTTATTTACCTACCAAATCAAACAATCAGTATTCGCTGTTTATGCCGTTTAGTGTGAACGTGGTTTTTTCGAAACCTTTGTTGCATGATAAACTGGTGTTGAGTTTTGGTTTGCAGTATCGTTACCTGCCGAAATATTATGTGTATGGTTATGTGAAAGCCAATTATTTTATTCAGAAGGATTTGATTGTAAGCATGAGCGCAGGCGCGGGTGGTTACAGCAAATTCAATCTGGGTTTTGAAATAGCCAAATGCTGGAAGCATTTTGATTTTTCGCTCGGCACACCCAACCTGATTGGGTTGTGCGCTCCTAAGCATTACTATGGCGCGGGTATTTATTTGAAGTTGGGGACTTCGTTCTAAATCCTTTAATGTATTCTTGGAAAGACTGCCTTTATTTCGTTACTAAAGATGAACGTGCGGAAGAAATTTGTGATGATGCGGAAGAAACCCGTGAGCATTTCCTGACTACTGGTGTCTATTACTTTAGAACTCGTGAACGTGCGGAGAAACCACGTGAGCATTTCTTAACTACTTGTGTCTATTTCTTTTGAACGCGTGACCATGCGGAAGAAACTAGTGAGTATTTCCTGACTGCTTGTGTATATTAATTAAGAACGCGTGAACGTGCGGGAAAAACTTGTGATGATGCGGAAGGAATGCGTGAGCATTTCTTGAGGATATAATAGAGCGCGGCAGAGCAAGGAAGGTCAACCACAAAGCAGCAAAGTGAACAAAGGAACTGTAATGACACGCGGAGGGTGGAGGGAATGAAGAGGATTGTCTAAGCAGGGTCTCCGCCTCGGGACCCTGCGTTTTGAGGTAGCTTTTAGTTATTTTTATTCCATGTCGGTTCGTACGCAACATAGTTATGAAAAAGACTGGTATATCACTTTCACTTGTTTTGAGTGGTTGCCGCTGTTTGAAATGGCGAATGGCTATGACTTAGTGTATAGCTGGTTTGACTATTTAAAAGTAAAAGATGAAGCTGATATTCTTAGCTATGTAATAATGCCCAATCATTTTCACGCTATAATTCATTTGAGAAACGAGGAGAGAAATCTCAATAAACTTGTAGCTAATGGAAAGCGTTTTATGGCTTATGAAATAATTAAGCGGCTACAGTTGCAAAGCGAAGAAGTCTCAGCAGGGTCTTCGTTTCGAGACCCTGCGTTAACCATAAGGATTTTGCAGCGGTTAGCCGAAGGGGTTAGTAAAACGGATAAAAAGAAAGGACAAAAGCACCGCGTGTTTGAACCATCGTTTGATGCGAAGTATGTGGTGAGTGATAAATTTGTTTCGCAAAAGTTGGATTATATTCACCATAACCCGGTGAAAGGGAAATGGAATTTAGTTGATGAGTTTACTGATTACGAACACAGCAGTGCATCATTTTATGAATTGGGTGTGGTGAAGCATTTTAAACCGCGAGATTATAGAGAAATATGGTATCCTGATGAATACAATTAGGTTGTTTTTGCTTTTTGGTTTTGGTCATTTATTCGCGCAGGGTGGAGGGATTGGTCTATTACTGCCGCAGGGTCCCGAGGCGGAGACCCTGCGGGGACGTATTTTACCAATACCAACGGAAAAATAGTGTGGGATGCTGCTAAAGAAAACAGCGGAGTATATTACTATCAAATAAAAACAAACACAGGTGAAACCCTTACAGGCAAACTGGTGAAATTATAAACCTTGAAAACGAACCTCGTTTTATTATTAACTGTGTTGAACATTCAAATTTTGAACGCTCAGCCCTATTTTCATAAACAGTGGGATAAACGCTATGGGGGAACTGATTTTGAAGAGTTATGGTCGCTAAAACAAGTAATAGATGGGGGGTGTATTTTAGGCGGTAGTTCTGCATCGGGAATAAGCGGAGATAAAACACAGGCAAATATAGGCACGGAAGATTTTTGGATTGTAAAGGTTAATTCAACAGGAAACAAAGAATGGGATAAACGATTTGGAGGAGTATTCGGTGGAGCGTTAACTGCTTTGCAACCGAGTTTAGATGGAGGTTATATTTTGGGTGGTTTTTCGGGTGGAGCTGCAGGGGGAGACAAAACAGAGCCTGGCAGAGGTGGCTGGGATTATTGGGTAGTAAAAACCGATGCTCAAGGTAATAAGCAGTGGGATAAGACATTTGGAGGCAATCGTGATGATTTATTGTGGTGCCTTGTCAATACCCGTGAAGGCGGTTATATATTGGGCGGCAGGTCGGGTTCAGGAATAAGCGGAGATAAGACGGAAACAAACAGAGATGCTACAGGTGTTTATTTTGATTACTGGGTAGTAAAGATAGATTCCATGGGGTTAAAGCAGTGGGATAAAAGATTTGGAGGAACTGATGATGATGATTTGTGGACGGTTGAGCAAACATTGGATGGAGGTTATATTTTGGGTGGGTTTTCTTTCTCTCGGTCAGGAGGTGATAAAACGGAAGATAACTGGGATACTACTATTAACCACTCTACAACAGATTACTGGGTGGTGAAAATTGATTCAGCGGGACAGAAAGAGTGGGATAAGCGATTTGGGGGGGGGGGTACAGATAAACTACATGATATTATAGAAATTAATGGGGGATACATGTTATCAGGAAGTACTGGCTCATTAACAAGCGGCAATAAAGGAATTGATTACGGCCCTTTTTGGTTAGTTAAAATAGATAATTCTGGAAACAAAGTTTGGGAAACAGGATATAGCGGGGGAGCGTATCCAGTAGGCACATCACAAACAAATGATGGCGGATATTTACTAACAGGTGATACATACAATCCGGCTTCAATTGATTCAAATTATATAAGAACAGAACTTAGTTTGGGCTCACAAAATACTTGGGTTTTAAAAATAGATTCCAACGGATTAAAACAATGGGATAAAACGATATTTACTATGGGCATTGATGAACGCGGCTATGCCGTGCAAACTGCAGATGGCTGCTACGCAGTAGCTAATACGAGTAAGGCAGGTATAGGCGGTTATAAAACACAAGCGGCATGGGATAGTAGTTACGATTACTGGATAATGAAGTTTTGTATGGATACAGTAACGGGGATAGATGATAGACATGAGACACAAGACACAAGACAAATACAGGTTTACCCCAACCCGTTTAGTAGTGATTTATCAATTGCATTGAAGGGAGAGAATATACATGAAGCTACGTTTACTATTACTAATGCGCTTGGGCAACTGATTTATAAAAGAGAAGAAACCAACCTGAGTAGTAACTATACCAAGGTGCTTGATTTAAGCTACCTGCCGGGTGGCTTCTACTTTATTACCGTTACACAAAACGGGGAGTTGTTTACGAAGAAGGTGGTGAAGGAGTGAGAGAAACAATTAGCGAATTAGCGGATGTGAGAATTTGAGAATGAAAATACAATAGCTGCTATGCAACCTACAAATTCCGCAACTCAGCTGGAAAATGCAATGCATTTTTACAGCCAATACCAACCGAAATTTAAAGAAGCGTTAAAATTTTTGTATGAACACACAATAAAATAAACCTGGTACACGTTTAGTAATCGAAAGGGAAAAAGAGGAAGTAGGATTTAGGATTGAGAATGAAAAATAAGCAGAATCAAAACATAAAATCAAAACAAGAATACCATAGATGAAGCAAATCAACATTTTTTAATAACCGCTTACTTTACTTGGGCAACTGAAAAAAACAATGCAGTTGAAAGAGGGAAGTGGGCACAAAACAAAAATGTTATGAATGCTATAACTATGGCCGGGTTCAACATGAGCCGTGTAGTTGAAACCGAATGCAAAGCCAACCAAGGTATTGTAGATGCCAACACGGGGTTTAAAAATTCACTTATTTTATTGAGCGCAAAGAACGCGAATATAACATCGCTTGCCACGCGGCAAGCGATGAACATAAAAGGTTATACCGCGAACAAGAATGCGATGAAGAAGAACTTAGCCGAGTTTGGAAATTCATTGGCAGGAATTGTGTTTGCTTATGCTGATGAAAAAGAAATGACTACTCTAAAAGAGAGTATGCGTTTTACGCTCAGCGGTTTGCAAAAAGCAAAGGATGATGATTTGATTTCGAACTGCCGAAACATTTATGAGGCAGCGAACACGAACGTGGTTGCTTTAGCTGATTATGGAATAACTCCTCTAATGCTTACTGATTTTAAAAATGCTGTTGATGATTTTGAAGGATTAGTGCCGCAACCCCGAACAAAACGCAGTGAAAGAAAAACGGATACTGCAAATTTGAATGCGGCTGTAAGTGAGGTGAAGAAATTTTTGAAAAACCGTATGGATAAATTGGTGGTGGTGTTTAATGATGGCAATACTGAGTTTGTGCAGAACTATGATAATGCGCGCATTGTTGTTGACCCTAAAACAGACCATACGAAAATAGGCGCATTTGTAACTGACAAAGATGGTAACCCGATAGCCGGAGCAGAGGTGAAGCTAGTGGAGTTGGGAATAAGCGGTGTTACGAATAAGAAAGGGTTCCTAAAAATAGTGGCGATTAAACACGGAACATATACTGTGCAATGCAAAGCCGATGGGTATAATGATGTGGAGTTGACGGAGGTGGTTGTGAAGCAGGGACAGAATACGAAGGTGGAGATTGAGATGACAGCGAAGTGATGAGCAAATGAGTGGATGAGTAAATGGAACAGCCGAACGCAGGGTCCCGAAGCGGAGACCCTGCTGAGACAAAAGCAGGCATCCACCTCCGGTACTTTGTGCCATCCCGCAATGCTGCGGGAACAAACAACCGAATGCAAACAGCCCCGAGAGATTGGGGCTGTTTGTGTTACAGTTTGAGCTTAGTATTTGAATACTTTTAGATTAGCCACTCAAATTGTGAGATGTACACCAAAATCATTGACAGGTATTCGAAAGTTATAAGCGACACAAAATTTATTTATCCCGCCTTTTTCGTTTTCGTAATTCTTACCGCATTTATTCATAACGGTAGTATCAGTATTTGGGATCAGGATGAGGGTGCTTATGCTTCGTTTGGCAATGTAATGTTGAAGACAAATAACTGGGTGGTGCCACATGCCATGTGGAGCGAAATTCACCGCAAACCACCGCTGCATTTCTGGAACATTGCGCTGTCGTATAAATTGTTTGGCGTAAACGAGTTTGCGCTACGTTTTCCTGCTGCGGTGTTTACTGTGCTCACTTATCTGCTTGTGTTTTTCGCAGGTGGCTCTTTATTCGGACGAAAGCAAGGTTTTACTGCTGCGGTAATTTTGAGCACTTCTGTTTTAATTCCAGTGCTTGCAAAAGTTTCGGTGGTTGATTCTACTCTGCTTTTTTTTACCACACTTTGCGCTATCTCTATACTTTTTGTTTTGCTGCAGCGAAAGAAAATTTTCGTTTTAGTATTCTGGATTTCGTTTGCCGCGGCATTGCTTACCAAGGGGCCGCCTGTAATCATTTTCACAGGCATTTTTGGTGCAGTACTTTTGCTGTTGCATCCGCTGCGAAAAAACTTACTGCTGCTTCATCCTTGGTTTTTCTTACCGCTCTCGATCATTCCTTTTGCTTACTGGTGCCACTTAACTACGTTGAATGATGGCGGTGTATTTTTAAAGTGGATGTATGACTGGTATATATTAAAGCGAATAAACGGAAGTGTGCTCGGGCAAACGGGACCACCCGGAGTTCATTTGCTGCTGATTGTTGTTTTCTTCTTTCCTTATTTGATGTTTATTCCCGGTGCGTTTTACGCTACTGCAAAGAATTTTTTCAAGGATAAAGAGCACGCGCTGATTTTCGGAGCGTGGTTTTTTGCAGGATGGTTTATTTATGAGTTATCGCCAAGTAAATTACCCAGCTATGTGTTGGCGGCTCATATTCCGTTTGCTTTCATGCTGGCTCAGCGTTTAAGCAGTAACGAAATGCCGAAGAAAGTTTTCGTAATCATTCACTTCGTGCTTCAGGTTTTAATTGCGTTAGCAATACTATGCGCTTCGCTGTATTTGAAATTACCGTTGTCGCAAAAAATCGTTTTCACAGGAATTGGAATTTCTCTTCTGCTTGTTACGCTCAGAAGTATTTATTTGAGCCAGCACGGCAAAGTTTCACAAGGCGTTTTTGGATACGCTATAGTTTTGCAAATCTTAGTTTGGGTTATTGCTTTACCTTTTATTGATGAGTTTAAAAACTGCAATAAAAAACTGGCGGCTTCGCTTGAAAATGAATCAAAAGAATGTTCGGTCTTTATAGGTAACAGCCGATGGGAACCACCAAGTTTGCCTTTTTATTTAAGTCGCCATTTTGAAAATATTAAAGAGGAGCACCGGCTTACAGAACTGGCTTACGCTTATTGTGCAGATACTCCTTCCATTTTAATATTAAGCGACAAACAATTTCAATTGCTCGATTCTTTCCTCGGAAATGTTTCTTTCAAAAAATTCAGCAATCATGAAATTTTTAAATCGATGGGGACTGAATATTTCGTTGTAAAAAATACTGAAGGCAGAGATTCTGATTTGTCGGATCCGATTGTAGTTTCTGCACCAACGCCAGCGTTAAGCGCAAACGATTATGAAAAGCAAATAACAAGCAATGCCGAATGGATGGCTCAAATTGAAAAAGGTGCCAGAGAAAACGGTGAGGAAACAAAAGCGGCAGTTACCAAAACAGCTTTGTGGTATGCTGAACGGCAGAAAGAAATTTTTATGTATGACGAGCGCATGCGCAAAAACCAAAACTGGTTGAACATGATGCAAAAACAGGCACAGCAGAAACACATAACGCTCGAAGACCAATGTGCTACCACTGCTTCGCAGCTTATTAATCAGGGAATGGTTTATTAATGCGGGTAATGCGCAGCTTTGTAATTTTCTACTTACTAATTTCTACTTTTGAACTATGGCTGAAAATCATTTGAAGTGGTATAACAAAACACTGCACGAGTATTTGAGCAACGATGAAATAAAATTGCTGATGCAAAAAAATAACCTGAAAGCATTTTTAGAAATTGCTGACACGTGGTTATGGATCGCCTTTGCTTTTTTTATTGCAGGTATGTGGACGAATCCTTTCACCATCGTTATTGCCCTTTTTATTATTGGCGGAAAGCAATTGGCATGTGCTATTATTCTGCATGATTGTTCACATGATAGTGTGTTTACCTCTCGGCGTGTAAATCGCTTTGTTGGAAATTGGTTGGGCGCATATCCTATTTTTCATGATGTAGATAAGTATCGTCCGTATCACACGCAGCATCATATCAATACCGGTTTAGATGATGACCCCGATGTTCCACTTACAGAAGGTTATCCGACTTCACGCATGAGCATGACCCGAAAATTTTTGCGCGACCTGTTTGGTTTATCGGGTTTAAAATCTTTGCTAGGTGTAATTTTTATGCAACTGGGTTTTGTGAAATATGCGCTCAACGGAAAAGCAGAGCGTGTATCGTTGAAAGACAAAACATTCAGTGAAATTATTTTGAACGCGGTTAAAAATATGGCTGGCCCCGTGGCTGCTAATTTGATTCTGTTCGGTATTCTTTATGCGTTTGGTAAGCCGTGGTTATATCTGCTTTGGATTGGAGCTATGCTGACTACTTACAACTTTTGCATTCGCGTGCGCAGTATGGCAGAGCACAGCATGGTGGAAGATTTTCACAATCCGCAGAAGAACACGCGCACTACTTATGCCAATTTCGTTGAACGAATTTTGTTTGCTCCACATCATGTGAACTATCATTCGGAACATCACTTGTGTATGGGTGCTCCTTCCTATAATCTTCCGCTTATGCATAAGCTTCTTCTAGAAAGAGGGTATTACAAAAACGGTACGCTGGAGAAAAACTATTTCAATATTGTGAAGCGGGCAATTGTTTCGCCTGAAACTGCTTAGAACAATATCGGGTTCACAATTGTTTCAAGAGTACCTTCAGCGCCCTTAAGATTTCATTTTAAAATCTACATTTGAAGATTGTTTTATCACACTCCGAAATGAAAAAAAATTACGCTCTTCTCTTCGCATTT
Source organism: Bacteroidota bacterium (assembly GCA_947476645.1). Taxonomy (GTDB): domain Bacteria; phylum Bacteroidota; class Bacteroidia; order Chitinophagales; family LD1; genus Bog-950. The sequence goes on along the minus strand of CANJRM010000025.1, from coordinate 3,431 downwards.
GTAATGGGGGTTTTCTCTTTACTGAATGCCCAGGTTGTTATCAACGAATTTTCAGCCGCTAACAAATCGGTTTATGCCGATGCCAGCGGTGAATACAATGACTGGTTGGAAATCTATAATCCTACAGGTGCCGCTGTAAATATTGGCGGATGGTATTTGAGCGATAGCCCGGGCAATTTGACCAAATGGCAAATTCCTGCCGGGGTTACGGTGAACGCAAACGGTTTCAAGATTTTTTTCTGCTCTAATCGTGGCGGTGTATTCAGCGGGCAGCAACACACTAATTTCAAGCTTACTCAATCGGATACTTCTGAAGTTTTATTGCTTACGAATACTTCGGGTGTGATTGTAGATTCAACTACTGTTTATCCTACACGCGTAAATCATTCGCGCGGCAGAGCAACTAACGGTGCAGGTAACTGGACTGTATTTCAAACGCCTACTCCCAACGCTTCGAACAATACGCAAACTGCTTATCCTGCTTACGTTCCCAAGGTTCAGTTTTCACTTCCAGCAGGATTTTATTCAGGCACTCAATCGGTTTCGCTTACCTGTTCCATGGCAAATACCTCTATTCGTTATACAACGAACGGTGCCGTTCCAACTACCGCTTCTACGCTATATGCAGGTCCCATTTCTGTTTCAGCCAACACTGTAATTCGCGCGCGGGCATTTGATAACAGCAGTGTGTATGCAGGAAGTTTTGACGAAACAAATTCTTACTTCATTAATGAAACGCATACACTTCCTGTAATGTCGTTGACGAGCGACCAGTTCAATAATCTTTTTAACGGCAACGTAAATTTTACAGCGGGAAGTATGGAGTACTTCGGCACTAATAATGCGCAGATTTTTGAAATTGAAAGTGAATACTCTCCTCACGGGAATGACTCTTGGGCTTATCCGCAAAAGGGAATGGATTTTAATATTGAAGATGAGTATGGCACAGGGCACGAGATAGACTATAAAATGTTTACCACTACTACGCGCCATCACTATCACTGGTTGATTTTGAAAGCCGCAGCTTCTGATAATTTCCCCGGAAATTTACCAAACCCTGCCGCGCATATACGCGATGCTTACGTGCAAACACTTGCCGAAAAATTTAACCTGAATGTAGACTTCAGAAGAATGGAGCATTGTTTGGTTTTTATCAACGGACAATACTGGGGCGTGTATGAAATTCGCGATAGAGTTGACGCTGATTATTTTAATCATTACTACAATCAGCCGGAGCAATATGTAGATGACTTAAAATATTGGGGCAGTATGAATGTGCAATACGGAAGCGATACTGCGTGGACGAACCTTTACAATTTTGTTATATCAAACAATCTCGCCATTCCTGCCAATTACACTTTTGTAACTGATCGCTTGAATGTGATGAGCATGATTGATGCGATTGCACTCGGGCTTTATACTGTTGACAGCGATTGGTTGAATTGGAATACTGCGTGGTGGCGCGGACGCAAAACGCCAAACATTGTAAAATGGAAATACTGGTTATGGGATGAAGACAACACTTTTAACCTTGGAGAAAATTTTACGGGTTGGGCGAATACAGATTTCAATGCAAATCCTTGTGATGTAAATTCTGCCAATGGCGGTGGACCTGATTATAGCAATCCGAATATAGGTGCCGAGATGGGGCATATTGTAATCTTCAACGCGTTGATGCAGAATCCCGATTTTGAACAACTCTATATCAATCGTTTTGCCGACTTACTCAACAGTGCATTCAACTGCACCAACATGACTAATCATCTTGATACCATGATTGCACGCATTCAACCTGAAATGCAAAGACAGTGCACTCGCTGGGGAGGAAGTTATAATCAGTGGTTGCAGAATGTGCAATATCTGCGCGGTCAAATTACGGGTCGTTGCTCTGTAATTGGTGCGGCAATGGATACCTGCTACCATGTAACAGGTCCTTATCCTTTAATTGTAAATGTTTATCCTGCAAACAGCGGAACTGTTTTGGTGAATACCATTAATCCTCCGGCTTATCCATGGCACTCTACTTATTTTGGCGGAGTGAATCTTGTTTGTAAAGCAAGTGCTAATCCTGGCTATCAGTTTTCGCATTGGACAATTCAGGGACATACTATCAATCCAAGTTTAGTTACTGACAGTATTTGGTTTGACTTAGTAAATTCAGGCGATAGTCTCACCGCTGTATTTATTCCTACCGATTCGGTTCGATTAACGGTTGTAACTAATCCAAACCCGGGAGGAAATATTTCGGTGAACGGAGTTACTCCGCCTTCGTATCCTTACACTTTCACTTTTGCCGATAGCACCATTCTGAACATATTTGAAACGCCAAACGCAGGATACAATTTTGTGAACTGGAGTATTCTTCATCATACGTTGTTGCCAAACAATTCGGCACCGAATGTTGGCTTTATGATTTTGGTTGATGATACACTCACCGCAAATTATCAAAGCGATTCATCGAACTTAGTGGTGCTGTCAAATATTGCACCGGCAGGAACGGTGACTGTGAACGGAACGGTTATCTCCACTTATCCTACTGTGATGCAGCATTTGAACGGAAGCACGGTAAATCTTTTAGCTACTGCTAATGCCGGATATAGTTTTGTTCGATGGACGTTGATTCATCATACTGTTTCTCCAAATGATTCTGCTATAGCTGCATCCTTTATTATTCAGCAACATGATACTTTACTGGCTACATTTAAAACAGATACAGTTGCCAATTACAATGTGGTAGTTCAGGCATTTCCTACAGTGGGCGGAAGTATAACCGTTAACGGAACTACTTACACTACTTATCCTTCGGTGCTTAATGTAACTACAGGAACTTTGCTGAATGTTTCTGCTACACCAAATGCAGGTTATGCATTTTTCAACTGGCACATTGTTCATGCGGCACCACTGCCAAATGATACTGCAAATCCGATTACATGCACCATTACACAAAGTGATACTATCTATGCCTTCTTTGTTCCGCTGCCGCCAGATAGTTTTAAGTTAACGGTATTAGCCAACATACCTGCGGGTGGAAGTGCAACAGTGAACGGCACTGTGATTTCTGTTTATCCTTCACAAGTGCAATACCAAACGGGAACACTCGTAAACATTTCAGCCACTCCTAACGGTGGATATAATTTTGTGAACTGGACACTGCTGCATCACGTTCTAAGCCCAAGCAGCAGTTCGAACAATGCTTCCTTTACGATTACGCAAAACGATACGCTTACCGTCAACTTTGCGCTTATTCCTGATTCATCAAATCTGGTGGTTGTTGCAAATATTCCCGCTGCAGGAAGTGTGAATGTGAACGGAACGGTTATTTCTTCTTACCCGACCTTACTGCAAGATGCGAGCGGAACGCTGTTGAATATTTCTGCGCTGCCGAATGTTGGTTATAGTTTTGTGAACTGGTCGCTAATACATCATACTGT
>CANJRM010000024.1 GCA_947476645.1 Bacteroidota bacterium | reverse complement strand
GCTGAACTCGAACCGTAGTTATTTAAATTACCTGTAGCACTCGAACCTGTTCCTATCACTAAACCATTTGCTCCTAAGTTGGTGCTAGCCGCATACCATCCCGGAATAGTTGAGTTATCTGTCCATGCTACGTTTGAAGAAGAACTTAAAGTTGCATCAAAATTCTGAACATAAATCTGCCCATTGCTAGCTGGTGTTGCCACGTTTAAGGTAGGAGCTGTTGTTTGATTGTTTATTGTAATAGTTCCGGTAGCTGTGTTCGTTCCGCCTGTGCAGCCGCCTGTCATCGTTACTGTATAGGTAAAGTTACCCGATACACTCGGTGTGCCGCTAATCGTCACTACATTCCCTGACCAGCTGCCGCTTACTCCGGCCGGTAAACCCGTAACCGTAGCACCCGTAGCTGTGGTCGTTCCATACGTGATGTTCGTAATCGCTGTATTGAAACATGTTGTTTGTGCATTTGTGCCCGCTGCTGATGTTAAGGCAATTGTGTTGTTCGGTGTAACTGTGACAGAAACCGGACCAAAACATGCAGTGTTGGAACAACTGGTTCCTGTACCCGGTTCGTATCTTACATAATAACTAGTAGAAGCACTTGGGGCAGTAATGGTTACTGCCGCAGTGGTTGTATTGTCCCCTGCGGTTACTGAGCCTACTAAAGTGCCTCCGCAAGAACCACTATAAAAAGCCACCGTACCGTTTTTATTAATATTGGCAGGAAAAGTTGCTGTGAGTGTAATTGTTGCAGGAACCGCATTAGCACAATAACTTGCAACAGACGTGGTTAAATTAGTAGGCGCTTCGTTATATTTATTGGTATTTAAAATAGTGGCAGAATAGCCTGTTGCAGGACATACACCGTTTGTTACGCTGTATCTCATACGGTCAGCATTGCCATCACTATTACTTGTCTTTCTAGGGAAACAGCAAACTCCGGATGCGCCTGTTACCCAATTTAGGTTCCATACTCCGTTATTGCTTCCCCAATCCCAGGTAACTGTACCCACATTGCCGGTAACGGTGGTAGCCGTTGTAAAATTGCCACTTGCATCACAAAAATTATTTGCGGCTACTGAAGGTGTTCCTAAAGCAGAAGCAGCGTCTACCGTAACATTAACTGCTGTGCCAGCCGTTGTGCAACCGTTATTGTTAACCACATCTCTAACATAAAGAACAGATGCACCGTTTAAGCCAGATGTCCAGTTGTAAGGATTTGTAGTGCCCCATGAACCACTAAAAGGTCCACCTGCAGCATTCCACGAATATTCAAAATAACTAAAGGAACCATTAGTAATACCTGATGCCGAATAATTTACATTTCCACCATTACAAACATGGCTACCGGTAGAAGGAGTTTGAGTGGTTGTTCCTGCCCCGGGCTGCGTATTTCTATAAGTCATAACCCCTGAGGTAGCGTTTGCTGTCCAAAGTGCAGCAGAGGTCAAATCATTCCTATTTCTCATATTGGTTACCCTTAACGTGGTTGTGGTTCCTGAGTTCCATCCAGTCTGATCTGAATTGAATGCAGCTCCGGTGCCAGCAATAGGTGCAGCAGAAAATCCAGTACCCGCATTACCGTTAGCCCATGTAAAATCATAATAGGTATTTGCGGCAACAGCAACATCATAATACGCACCCGGTCCTACTCTGAAAGAACCATTACTACATCCGCTGGCGGCTGAAAGGGTTGGAGTAGATTCTGCAGCTACCAATTCATAAGTAAGCAATACAGGCGGTCTGTTTGCGCTTAAAGTAAGATTACCAGTTGGCGCAGAGTTATCTTGATAAAGATAAGCATTGGCATTGGCAGTCGAAGTGTAGTAATACCATTGCAGCGCAGTGCTATAACCAGTTCCACCATAATTTGTTTCGTGCTGTATAAGCAAGTTATTAGCGGCATTGTAATACCCCCAGGTATAAAGAGTTGTATTCCATCCATTCCAACCACCTGCACCAGTACTCCATGTTGCATTACCGTTAACAATTTGAGTTGCCCCGCTTATTTCGGTTGACCAAGGATTTGCACCGCAGGTAGTTGAACCCGTTTCTTTTACATACTCAATACTTGGGGCAGCACCTGCTGTAGTAGTTGCCAATATATTAAACGTTTGGTTTATGATTTTACGCGCAGAACCCAATTCTGCCCAGGTATATACTGCTTCGGCACGCTCATAGCCATAAAAATTACCCCAACAGTTATACCAGTCATAACTCGTTGTACTTGGATACCAAGACACCTGAGGATCTATAGTTACCGGAAAACTTCTGGAAGGTTCCTGCACCCAACTAAGTGGAGCAATAGTAGAAACCTCAATACCACCGGTAACAAAATGGATTTGGTATTCGCTCTTGGTTACGTGCGCGTTTACATCGGCAATGTCCTGCGGTTTCATTTTTTGCAAGGTTTGCGGATTGAGCGACAGACCCAAAAGCATAACAGCGCGCTTTTTATCAATACCGTTATCATAAATAGTTATAGGGGCAAAATGCAAGCCCAAAGAATCGCCCGGTAACTGAAGAGTAAATTTCTCAGCTGTAAAATCGGCTGTCATTTCCACTCCGTTTTTCAACACTTTGTAGCCGTTTAAAGGAATAAACTGAACAAAAGCCGCATTAGCATTTGGGGTAGTTAGTGCTCCGGTTAAAGAATTAATAATGATATTATTTTCAACTCCTCCATAGTTTACTTCGAATTCATCGGTAATGCCTGTAAAGTCGTTATATCTAACAGCATTTTCAGAAATTTGCCCAATAGCATTGTTGCCGCTTTGCGTTTGTAATACTGCATTAGAGCTAGCATCAATAATTTTCATTTGAGGCTTTTGCCAAAACTTTACTTCTCTACCCTCTAGTTGGGTAACAATACCAGGTGAGTTATTTGCTGATGCCGGGTAGTATGTTTTAATTTCGTGAGTTGCGTTGCAAAAAGGGTAAACTGTCGAATTAGATGAGGTGTTTGGTGTTAGTGTATAGTCAATGTCTTGCCATTTACCGTTTGCGTCTTTGTAGTGAAAAGGCATAGCCAACACACCACTATATGTTTCGTCTCCACCGTTATTCTTAAAATGCTTGGAGGTTTTCGAGCGTTGATCGTTCAACTCCTTGGCGTTGGGATATTTATCATAAACAGTTGCATAAGTATATGCCGAAGGTCCCACATGCTCCAATATGTGTATGTATTCCGCACCCTTCTTTTCATCTACATTAGGATTAAAAGAAACCTGCTGCGAGCCTTTTGGGTTCTCCGTTTTCTTTCTTTCAGTTTGTGCATTTGCCTTTTGATTCGAAAACATAAGCAACATTAAAACTGTTGCTGCTAAAAATGTTTTCAGGCGGGAGAGCGTAAATGATTTCTTCATAATTCTGTTTTTATATTTCTATGCGGATATCGAAAATAATAAAATACTGCTGTAATCTAATCGGTTCTTATACGGTTTGTCAATACTAAGTTGCAATACAATGCAGGCGTTTTAAGTCAAATGCCATGCCCTTTGTTAAGGTTTATTGGCAATTGCGTTGTAACTACTTGATTTTGAGCATAAAATAATTTTGTAAAAAGCCGATTTTTACAAGTTAATACTTGTCTTTTGATTAGAAATAGATACAGCCTGTTGATAAAAAAGGGACGGCATTTTTGCGCTAAAAAACAAGCTCAAATTTGTAATTTGAAACTATTTGAAACAGAGGGTGTTTTTTATGCAGATGTATTTATAAAAAAAGAGGTTCTGCTTAGCGCTTTGATGCGGCAAGCAGAACCTCTCACAGATTCAATTAAGCGTTCTGCCACAGTTGCGGCAGAACGCTTATTGGTAAAAAAAACGAAGCGTCTAAAATCTAAAACTGTGCAGTTCTTCCGCTTTGAGGAACACTCCACCCGCTTTTACCCGCTGCATTTATTGCGAGCAAACGAAACCAGTATTTAGTTCCCTGGTTTAAATCCTTCACCCTCATAGATGGCTTGGTGCCCATTTCTTCGGGTTTAAAATTTGCCTCAACCAAAGGGTCGGCACACATTTCTAAAACATAACTCTTAGCACCTTTTACCGATTTGGCGGTAATGTCTAATGCGTAATCAAATTCTGTAGCAGTTACTTTTACATCTACAGGAGTAGAAGGTACCGAAGCCGGAGAGGGTTGTTTGCGCACACCGAATCCGCTGCTCAGAATTTTTGTTTCATCACCATCGCTGGTTATCTGTACATAATCTGCCAGTTTAACAATCAGCTCTTTTAATGCTTTACGCGTAATGCGCATGGTAGCTTTTTTGGCTCTGTCGCCATTCAGCGCATCGTTGTAAGCGCTTTCCAATGCATCAGTAGCTGTTTTTATTTCAGCTAATGAAGGTATAGGAGTTACGTAATTAGGATTAGCAGTGATTTTAGTTTGAAGGTCACGGCTTTTTGCTACCTGTTCGGTAACGGGTTTGTTGAAATCAATTTTTACTCGACTCATAGTGGATAGATTTAAAAATGAAAAAATAAATAGTGTAAACACCGCCTACTGTTGCGCAACAAGGTGGGTTCATCAGTAAACAAGTGCACTTTGTTTATTGCTTCACCTGCCTTTATATATAGGCGGGCTGTATTTACAAATGCAAGTATGCATGCGCAGAACGCAACCTATATGCGCAGTGAAATCCGGCTTTCTAAAACCCTGAAAACGAGACAGAAAAAATTATGCTTCATTGGTAAAAAATGGCAATTAGCTTTAATCTGAACCGGATATGATGGTATCAGCCACCGACATCATCATATCGGGTGCGGAGATGATGATAACAGCACTTAACATCAGCATTTCAGCAACGGAGATAATGATGTCCGTATCGAACATCATCACTTCAGGGATAGAAATGATGACAACAGCACCCAACATCGTTATGTCGAGTGCGAAGATGATGACAACAGCAACTGACATCATTAGGTCAGGCATGGAGATGAAGATGTCAGTATCCAATATCATCATGTCGGGTGTGGAGATGATGATAACTGCATTCGACATCAGCATTTCAGGAACAGATATGATGATGTAAGCATTTAGAGAAAAAGAGATTTAGCTCTTTAACCTGCGCAAGAGGGATGCGGATACGCTTATTTCTCCGCATTTTTTTATTCAACCTTATGTAGCAATAGCTTCTCTATAATTTAAGTGTAAAAATTAAATTGCATTTTTTGCAACTTCCAATTATTTAAAAAAAACGGTTTCGGCATTTGGCTGCTTAGCCTATTTTTGTGCTTCGAAATTTTAAAAAACAAAAAAACTATGAAAAGAATTTTCCTCGCTCTTGTTACTTTGCTGGCAGGTGATGTGCTTCATGCACAATACAGTTTAAACCTTAGACCCGATGGGGCTTCGGGTGAAGATGCTATGGTTTTCGATTTTCAACCCAACACTAATTTTGGTTCCGGAGAAGATTTAGAAGCCAATGCCTGGACATTTACGCCTACACCGGGTGTGGTTAGAAGTTTTTTGAAGTTTGATTATTCGGCACTTCCACCACAGGCCGTTATTACTTCGGCTTATCTTTCTTTATTTCAAAATTATTCTTCAAGCAGCGGAAACCATTCGCAACAGAGCGGCTCTAATGCTGCCGTGCTGCAACGTGTTACTGCCGCTTGGGATGAGAATACGATTAATTGGAACAACCAGCCGGCTGCTACTGCCACTAATGAGGCGAGTGTTCATCCTTCAAATTCTGCCAATGAAAATTATCCGAATATAGATGTAACAGCTTTGGTGCAGGATATTATTGCCAGCGGAACCAACAACGGATTTTTGCTGAAACTGGTGACCGAACAACATTACCGCAGACTTACTTTTGCATCGAGCGACCATGCCGACTCTACTTTGCACCCTATTATGCAAATTAATTACACGCTGCCCGAACTTACCTGTGTTACCTTACTTACCGATAGTGAATCGGGTTACGATGCTATGATATTTGATCTTTATCCCAACACCAATTACGGAACCTTTGCCGATTTGCAGGCAAATGCCTGGACTTTTACGCCTACTCCGGGGCTGGTGAGAAGTTTATTGAAATTTGATTTCGGAAGTATTCCCGGTAATGCCATTATTGATTCAGCACTTCTTTCTTTATATGAAAACACGGGCTCGAGCAGTGGCGACCATTCGCAGCAAAGCGGTTCGAACGAAGCCTGGCTGCAGCGCGTTGTTGCCCCCTGGAATGAGCAAACGGTAACCTGGAACAATCAGCCCAATGCTGCAGCGGCTAACCAGGTAGCTGTTCATGCGTCAAATTATGCTACTGAAAATTATCTTGATATTAATGTAAAACCATTGGTGCAGGATATGCTCAACAGCGATAACTACGGGTTTTTACTGAAGCTGAATACGGAACAACATTACCGCAGATTGAATTTTGCATCGAGCGACCATGCCGATTTTTCGAAACATCCATCGCTAAAAATTTGCTACTCGGTACCTTCGGCTATTGTTGAAAACAAATTGGAAGCGGCAATTATGTTGTATCCAAATCCGGCCAATGATGAATTGTTTATTGAAACAAACGGACAGGAGTTGATGGAAATAAATATTTACAACACCAATGGCAGCTTAGTGAGCCAAACTAAACAGGTTCAAAACAAGCACGTTGATATTAATCAATTAGCTAAAGGTGTTTACATAGCCGAAATAAAAATGAAGGACGGTATCGCGCGCAAGCGTTTTGTGAAAATGTAACCAATCAACTAAGCTGTTGCTTATACTTGCAAAAACACAAAAGCCATTCAGAAAAAGTTTGAATGGCTTTTGTGTTTTTGTGCTATCTGTCTTTTCGTTTTATCTCCACTTCTTCGCGAAGTAAGGCTTTACATCATCGCTAACAGTTTCTTCCTGTTTCCAGTATTTCATGGTTACTACATGTCCATCTTTAGCATACAGTAATCTGCCGTAGATGGCGTTGGTTACATTGAATTCATTTTGTGTAACATAAACACTAAATGTAGATGGAGGCGGTGGCGGAGGTGGAGTTTCAACCACGGGTGCGGTTTCTCCTTCGGCTACAGGTTTAGCAACGGGTGCTGTAACTTTTGGTGGAGGAGTTGCTGCAGTTACAACGGTATAGCGGTTATACTCTAACAACGACTTCAAAAATTCAACGCGCGCGGGTGAACAATTTTTTTCTACCACTGCACAGCGCACTCCGTCAATTTCTTCAAAAGGATGATTTGAGTTGATTGCCATGAGCTAAAGATTTGCGGAGAGATTAAAAATGACATCAAATGTTCTGCTGGCAAAACCAATAACTAAAATTCCGATTACGCAAACAACCAATGCAGCAAGTTCCGATTTCTCCAACGAAATTTTTGGAAGCAACTCACCCGCTTCATCTACAAACATGGCGCGTATGATGCGCAGATAATAGTAAAGTGAAATAACCATGTTAAGTGCGGCAATGATAATTACCCACCAGGTTCCTACAGCGGCACCTGTGGTGAGTAGAAATAATTTTCCAAAGAATCCTGCAGTAGGAGGAATTCCTGCCAATGAAAAAAGTGATAACGCAAGAATAAGTGCAAGTGTAGGATTCGATTTATAAAAACCTTTATAGTCGCTGATGGTTTCTTTTCCCGTGATAGATGAAACAATACTCAACACTCCGAATGCTGCGAGATTGCTGAACACATAAATGAGAATAAAATAAACCACCGAAGCCACACCCACTTGCGATGCCGATGAAATTCCAATCAGCACATAACCCACTTGCGCAATCGAAGAAAAAGCGAAGAAGCGTTTCAGATTTTGTTGACGTAGTGCAAATAAATTTCCGATGGTCATGGTGATTACCGCTGAACCAGCCAACAGGAAATACCATGTTTGTGCCAACGGAGCGAATGCTTTGTAAAGTGTAGTAATGAAAACAAAACTCATCGCGCCTTTTGAAACTACTGATAGAAAAGCTGTAACAGCAATAGGTGAGCCTTCATACACATCGGCTGTCCATAAATGAAACGGCACTACCGAAAGCTTGAACGCAAAACCCGTGAACAGTAAAATGAAAGCAAGAATTTGCAACGGGCTTCCGTAAAGTGTTTTTGGAATTTCGCTGAACTCCAAAGTTCCCGTTGTTCCATACATCATCGAAATACCGAAGAGTAAAATGGCAGATGAAAAAGCAGAAGACATAATCATTTTCATGGCTGCTTCACTCGAAACCTTTTTCTCCAAATCGAAATTGCAAAGTGCCGCAAGCGGAATAGTAGAAAGTTCTAAGCCCAAATAAAACATCAGCAAGTTTCCGCTGCTGAGCATAAAAAATAAACCGAGCAAACTCGAAAGGAGGAGTATGAAAAACTCGGCAAGGTGTTTATGATTCTTCAGCCAGTGGTATGAAGTAAAAGATATAATCAGCACTGCGAGATTCAGAATGTTCTTTTCCAGCGCGAGTAAATGATTGGAATAAAACATTCCTCCGAACAACGAGCTTTCGGTATTTCCGAAAAAGCCTAGCACAAAATTGAGCAGCAGTAAACCAAAAGTAATAGTGAGAACCGAAGCGGAGTTGGCAGTGCTGTTGATTTTCTGAATCAGCAAAATGAAAATGAGCAGCGTAAGCAGCAACTCAAATTTCATGGCAAAAAGAAAACTGAAGTCCAAGTGAGTAGTTTGAATTTGTTGTGGCTAATGTAAAAGAATTGAACAAAGCTGATGAAGATTAGAATGTGGAAAATGAAAATTATGTTTGCCCGCATGAAAAAGAAACTCCCCTTATCTATTTGCATTTTGTTTTTCCTCGGTCTTCAGTCTTCGGTCTTCGGTCAGTTAATTCCGAACCTCAAAGCACACATTACTTATCTCGCTTCTGATAGTTTACACGGAAGAATGACCGGCAGTCCCGATGAAAAATTAGCGGCTGATTATATCATCAAGCAATTTGTTGGTGCAGGCATTACCAATGCCAAAGGAAACCACAACGCAAAAAAATATTTGCAGGCGTTTCATTATTCGCCAAAGATGGATAGCACTGTAACCAAGGTGAACGGCAATAACGTGGTAGCTTTTATTGACAACAAAGCTGCTAACACCATTATTCTTGGTGCGCATTACGACCACCTCGGTTGGGGATTGCCCGCACATTCCACTTACCGTGGCGAACCTGCCATTCATAACGGAGCTGATGACAACGCCAGCGGTGTGGCAACGATTATTGAATTGGCAAAATTGCTCAAAAACTCTTCGCTCAAAAATTACAATTATGTGTTCATTGCTTTCAGTGGTGAGGAACTCGGCTTGTATGGTTCTAAATGGTTTGTTGAACATCCAACACTTGATTTAGCCAAAGTTGATTACATGCTCAACTTAGATATGGTGGGCAGAGTGGACTCGAACAAATTAGTTGTAAGTGGTGTAGGCACTTCGCCATCGTGGAACGAAGCCATGAAGCGAATCACTTCTTCGTTTCATATTAAAACTACCGAAAGCGGAGTAGGACCGTCAGACCACACTTCTTTTTATCTCAAGAAAATTCCGGTGCTGCATTTTTTCAGCGGACAGCACAAAGATTATCACAAGCCAAGTGATGATGAAAACAAAATCAACTACAAAGGAATGGAAGATGTTGTGGTTTATGTTGCTGCTTTGATTGGGGAACTGAATTCCAAACCCAAAATTCCTTTTACAAAAACAAAGGACGACAACAACGATAACGCTCCTAAGTTCACGGTTACTCTCGGTGTAATGCCCGATTATACTTTCGAAGGTGAAGGCATGCGCATTGATGCTGTTACCGATGGCAAGCCCGCATCAAAAGCCGGTTTACAGGATGGCGATATTGTTCTCCAATTAGGCGAAATCAAAGTTGCCGACATGATGAGCTATATGAAAGCCCTTTCGCAATTCAAAAAAGGCGATGCCAGCAAAGTGAAAGTGAAACGCGGCAGTGAAATCGTGGTTAAAGACATTCAGTTTTAAGTAACAGGGGACGAAGGGACAAGTGACAAAGGGCAATACAAATTACAGCGCGATGTCATGTTGAGCGTAGGCTCTGCGAAGCGAAACATCTTGTATTCCTCAATTAAGAAATACAAGATTCCTCATTTCGCAGAGCCGAAATTCGGAATGACAAATCTTTTTGGGTTTGGTTATCCTTAACTATCAGATTGCCCCGCGTTTTTCATTTGCAAATACCACCTCTTCTTCTATTTTTGCGCGCGCTTAAAAAGGCGTTAACAATTATCAATCATAAATAACCAATAAGAATTATGGCAGACGTAAAACCCGATGAGATTTCAACAATCCTTCGCGAACAACTTTCAGGATTTAAAAGCGCAGCTCAATTAGAAGAAGTAGGAACCGTGTTGCAAATAGGTGACGGTATTGCCCGTGTTTATGGCTTAACTAAAGCCGGTGCGGGAGAATTGGTAGAGTTCGAAAGCGGTGTAAAAGCAATCGTATTGAACCTCGAAGAAGATAACGTGGGTGTGGTATTGATGGGACCTTCCGGAAAAATTAAAGAAGGCGACACGGTAAAAAGAACAGGCGTTATCGCTTCTATAAAAGTTGGTTACGGTTTAATTGGTCGCGTTATCAATACACTGGGCGAACCTATTGATGGCAAAGGACCTGTTACGGGCGATTTGTATGAAATGCCATTGGAAAGAAAAGCACCGGGAGTAATTTACCGTCAGCCGGTAAACGAGCCGTTGCAAACCGGTATCAAAGCTATTGACGCTATGATTCCTATCGGTCGCGGACAACGCGAGTTGATTATCGGTGACCGCCAGGTAGGTAAAACAGCGGTGGCTATTGACACTATCTTAAATCAAAAAGAATTTTTTGACCGTGGCGAACCGGTTTACTGTATTTATGTTGCCAGCGGACAGAAAGCATCTACCGTAGCGCGCGTGGTAAAAACTTTGCAGGATAACGGAGCTATGGCTTACACCACGGTGGTATCTGCTTCGGCTGCCGACCCTGCTCCTTTGCAGTTCTACGCTCCGTTTGCCGGATGCGCAGTAGGCGAATATTTCCGCGATTTAGGAAAACCTGCTTTGATTGTATATGATGATTTATCGAAACAAGCCGTAGCTTACCGCGAAGTTTCCCTGCTTTTGAAACGCCCTCCGGGACGCGAAGCTTACCCTGGTGATGTATTCTACTTACACAGCCGGTTATTAGAAAGAGCCGCAAAAATAAATGCCAATCAGGAAGTGGCAGAAAAGATGAACGACTTGCCGGAATCTATCCGTCACTTAGTAAAGGGTGGTGGCTCGTTAACCGCGCTTCCAATCATCGAAACACAGGCGGGTGACGTATCGGCTTATATTCCTACCAACGTAATTTCTATTACCGATGGTCAGATATTTTTGGAGTCCAACCTCTTCAACTCAGGTATTCGTCCGGCTATCAACGTAGGTATTTCGGTGAGCCGTGTGGGTGGTAACGCGCAAATCAAATCCATGAAGAAAGTGGCGGGAACCTTGAAACTCGACCAGGCGCAATACCGCGAGTTGGAAGCCTTCTCAAAATTCGGTTCAGATTTAGATGCAGCTACCAAAGCCGTTCTCGACAAAGGAGCGCGCAACGTAGAAATTCTCAAACAACCGCAGTTTACACCGTTCTCGGTAGAGCGTCAGGTGGCTATATTATATGTAGGAACCAAGAACCTTGCCTCTAAAGTGCCGGTAAACAAAATGAAGGATTTCGAAAAAGATTACCTCACGCAACTCGAAACCCGTTTCCCCGACTTGCTCAAAGGACTCAACAAACCAATGGATGACGCTACCGAAAAGAAATTACAGGAAGTAGCTGCCGAGGTTTCGTTGAACTACTCGCACTAAAATTTAAAACCGATGCCATCGCTCTAAGCGATGGCATCGATAAAATACAAAAGCCCTTCGAGTTATCGAGGGGCTTTTGTGTTTTAAAAAATATGGATGGGGTTCCCGCCTCAAAGCAGGCGGTCGGGCTATCGCTTCAAGTCCTCGCTCGTTCCTCACTGCGGGCTTTCCGCTCTATCCCTAACCCGAATACAAACAGTCCTTCTGTTGGAGGTAACCATTTTAACAATTTACAAAAAATAAATGTTTTCAAGCCAAAACAAACCCGAACGACCATCTGCTAAACCCGAACGACCACCTGCCAAACACGAACAGGCGTTGAACAAATCCAAATAGCACATGAACAAACCCGAATAGCTGGCTACCAAACCCAAACAGCACTTGAATAAAACAAAACTCGAGTTAATCAAATCCGAACAACTCCCGAACAAACCCACTCAGCGCATAAGTTTTCACCTCATTCCCCAAACAAAAAACCCTCCCCCGAATAATCAGAGGAGGGTTTTTTAATAGAATAAATTTTTTATCAAAAGAACTCCGAGCGGTCATCAGTAACAGAAGCCAACTTCTTCTGCACATCCTGCACACGCGCAGCTTTTTGTTGCAACTGCTGTTTAGTTTGATAAGTGTAAACACCGTAATCAGTTTGCTTAGCAGGTTCAGTTACGCTAACCGTTTGCACCACAAACACACCGCTGTTTCCTTTAATAGCTCCCGATAATTTTCCGGCTGCTGTGCTAAGTGCAGTAGCGGTTACTGTTGGCTCAAACGTATTGTTGAAAGCAGGGTTGCCAAACGAAACTCCGTTAGCATCCATTGGCGCTTTTCCAAGTTTAGTAGCCAGCGCCTCAATGTTGGCAGCTTTAGCATCTTCAATTTTCTTAGCCAGCAATTCAAACTTCTTAGCTGTTTTTGCTTCAGGCGTAATGCGGTCGCGCACAGCATCTAAATCGGGCAATCCTTTTGGTGTAATGTTTTCGAGCAAAGCAATAACGTGTTTGCCGCTGGTAGTAAATGGCGGAGAAACTTCTCCCTTCTTAGCATTGAATGCCCACTTCACTAACTCGCGTGTAGAGCCTAAACCCGGCACACTAAACTCATCCTTCTTCAATGCCTGCACCGTTTTAATGTTCAACTTCTTTCCGGCTTCCAAAAACTTCTCTGCCTTCTGGTTTTCGCCTGCAAAGGTTGTTGCATTGCCGTAAATATTTCTTTCTGTCTCAGGGCTTGGAATAATTTCTTTCGTCAAATACGATAACTGCACACCAACCTTTGTTGGTTTATCTTCCACCACTTGCACTAAGTGAATAGCGTTTTCGCTTTGCACAGGCACTTTATAAACTTTGCCTTTCACTGCGCGAAAGAAAATTAAATCGTTGTATGCTTTATCTTTCTCGCCTTGTTTCACCCAGCCCAAATCGCCACCGCGCATTTTGCTAATCTGGTCATCGGAACGCATTACCGCTTCCATACCAAAATCTTTTTTCAACGTATCAATATCGCGCATAATGCTGTCCACCAATTTAAATTTCACCGCAGCAGCTTCCTGAGAAGTTACTCCTTCAAACGAAATTTTAATATCGCGCACATGCACCGAATCAGAAATCATTTTGCGGTCGCTTATTTTTGCAAGCTTGAAACTTTTGCCATCGGCATAAGGTCCTACAATTGATTTTACAGGCAACGAGAAGAAAGAATCCTTCACACTTGAAAACAGTTTATCCTTGTCGTAATACACTTCATCAAAAGGAGTTTCTGAAAAAAGTTTCACGAACAACGAGTCGTCAGATGGTTTTGCGCCTTTGGCAAAATCAGCACGTCTTTCTTCTAAGTCTTTTACAATGCGAGCAGAATCACCGGCAGAAGCTACGATATCAAACGTTACATATTCCAACTTACGCGTTTCATCATCCTGCTTGAATTTTGCTTCGTGCTCGCTCAAATATTTTTTCAAATCATCATCGGTTACTTTCACATCGGCATCATTCACTTCGCTGTATGGCAACTGAACATATTTAAAACTCACCGTGCGGCCTTGGTCATTGTAACTCATTTCGCCCACCCAGCTTGGCACTACCAATGCTTTTGCAATTAGGTTATTATACTTCTGCTGATATTGATTTTGCTTGAGCAAATTTTCGAAACGCATCCATTGCTTGCGCACAGTGCCCGGCTCAACACCTTGCGGGTCCTGGTCTAAACGCTGCATATACAAACGAACCTGCGCAGGGTCAAACTGACCTGTTTGAGGATTCTTAAACTGCTGGTCGTTCTTAATATACTGCGAAGCATTTTCACCGGTAGCCAGTTCATTCAACTCTTCAGCAGTTACATTAATGCCCAAGGCATCGTAAAGTTTATTGAAAATAATTTCGTTCACCATCTCGTTCCAGGTTTGCGTGCGCATGTAGTTGCGTTGGTCTTCCGCCACCGGCTGACCTTTCATTTGCTCTTCCATGTTCTTCACATTCTCCTCGTATTTCTTGCTGAACTCGGTGTAAGGAATTTTTTCTCCGTTCACTTTGCCCACAGCATCTTTTCTGCCCTTAAGCAAACTGCCTTGTGAGTTCGTGGCATCCATAACAAGGAAACCCACAATAGAAAGACCAATCAGAAATATCAGCAATCCTGAGCGCTGACGAATTTTACCTATAACTGCCATAGAGATTTAAGATTTAAAATTTACGATTGAAAAACAAATCTGCCTTTTTAAAAGGACGGCAAATAAAGCAGAAATACTCGGAATAGGAAAGGGGAAAATTGGCTATTAAAATAAGAAAAGGCACTCCTCATTTTTGAAGAATGCCTTTTGTATTTTGTATTCGGCTGTTCAAGCCCCCTTTAGGGGGTTGGGGGTGGTTTTTATTTTCTGTCTGTAATTCCTACAAACGGTCTCAGTCCGGGTCCGTTGTATATCTGGCGCGGTCTGCCAATGTCTTCGTTCTTTTCGCGCATTTCTTTCCACTGCGAAATCCATCCCGGCAAACGACCAAGAGCAAACAACACGGTGAACATAGGCGTAGGGAAACCAAGTGCCTTGTAAATAATTCCCGAATAGAAATCTACGTTCGGGTAAAGTTTGCGTTCAATAAAGTAAGGGTCAGTCAGCGCCACTTCTTCCAATTGTTTAGCAATGTCGAGCAACGGGTCATTTACGCCAAGCTTAGCTAAAACATTGTCGCACGATTTCTTAATAATAGTAGCACGTGGGTCAAAGTTTTTGTAAACGCGGTGACCGAAACCAAACAACAATCGCTTTTTATCTTTTGCTTCTGCTACAACTTTTTTCACATCGCCTTTGTCAATCGTTTGAATATGCTCTAGCATTTCCAACACTTCCTGATTTGCTCCACCGTGGCGAGGTCCCCAAAGTGCCGCAACTCCTGCTCCTATAGAAGCATACAGGTTAGCATGTGATGAACCAACAATTCTCACAGTAGCCGTAGAACAGTTTTGTTCGTGGTCCGCATGAAGAATTAAAAGTTTGTTCATGGCATCAATCACCACAGGGTCCGGTGCATAATCATCGGTTACATTACCGAAAGTCATGCGCAGGAAATTAGTAACGTAATCATGTTTGTTCTGCGGATAAACCAGCGGATGTCCTTTGCCTTTCTTCTGAATCATAGCGCAGATAGTAGGCATCTTCGCCAACAAACGAATGATAGTAAGGTTCACCTGCTCAGGACTTTTATTCGGATTCAACGAATCAGGATAAAAAGATGAAAGCCCTGAAATAAGTGTCATCAACTGCCCCATTGGATGCGAGCCCGAAGGAAACACTTCAAATACTTTCATCAAATTTTCATGAACGAGTGTATGCTGTGTAAGATTGTCTTCAAAATCTTTCAACTGTTTTGCTGTAGGCAATTCACCATACAAAAGCAAATACGAAACCTCAGTGAAGGTTGCCTTCTCGGCTAAATCTTCAATGCCATATCCGCGGTAACGCAGAATTCCTTTTTCGCCATCAAGGAAAGTAATATTGCTGACTGTGCAGCCTGTGTTTTTATATCCTTCATCAAACGTTACAAAACCACTTTGCGCGCGCAACTTCGATATATCAACTGCTTTTTCATTTTCAGTTCCCGTGATAACAGGATACTCATAATTTTTTCCATCGAGAGTAAAAGTTGCTTTGTCAGACATGGTGTGGTTAGATTTTTACACTGCGTTTTGCAGGGCGCGCCAAAAGTAATAAAAGGGGGAAAAGTTTAAAGAAGACAGAATTAAAAATTGAGCGCTAAGCCAAGTTTTCCATCATCGAGAAATCCAGACTGCACTTCGAGCATACGCTTTCGTGCTTTGAACTCAACTTTATTTCGCGCGCCCAAACCAATGAGCACTGCACCCACAGCTACTGCAATTCCTCCGCAGGCATAGTAAATGGTTCCTATTTTATTGTTGCGCTGTTTTTCGCCTTCAGGGTCTGTACTGGCTTTATCTACGTAGCCATAAACTTTTGCTCCCTGATAAAATAAATAACCGCTTACACCGAATAGTCCAACTCCCCCCGCAATCATCAGATTGCCACTGTTGTTTAATCGTGCTAGGTAAAGCGAATCATTTCGGGTAGAAGCACGTGACGGTTTCTTTACAGAAGTGGAATCAGTTTGGGCAGAAATATTTTGAAAGAAAATAAAAGAGGAAATTAGGACAAGAAGTGTTCTCATGTTTCAAACATAAAATGATTTATGAAGAAGTTTACTCAAACATATCTTTCACGCGGTCAAAAAATCCGCGCTCTTGTTTGGCTCCGGGTTTTGGTTTAAAGTTCGGGCTTTCACGAAGTTTTTCTAAAAGCTTTTTCTCGTCAGCCGATAAATCACTTGGCGTATAAACGTGAATGAGAATCAATTGGTCGCCTCTTCCGTAACTGTTTACCGAAGGCAAACCCTTTCCGCTTAAGCGGAAAATTTTTCCTGCCTGTGTGCCTGCGGGAATTTTGAATTTCGCCTTGCCTTCAATCGTAGGAACTTCTACCTGCGAACCAAGCACGGCATCAATAAAACTGATGTGCAGATTGTAAATCACATTCTGTCCGTCAATTTCCAGTTCAGGATTTTGTTCAACTTCTATTTGAATAATTAAATCACCGGCTGCACCACCTTGTTCTCCTGCATTTCCTTTGCCTCCCATAGATAGTTGCATACCGTCCTGCACACCTGCGGGAATGTCTACCTGAATAGTTTCTTCTCCGTATTCAACTCCAAGTCCGTTACAGGTTAAACACTTCTTTGTAATCTGCTGACCGCTTCCGTTACATTGGTAACAGGTAGAAGTAGTTTGCATTTGCCCGAGAATAGTGTTCTGCACTTTACGCACCGTGCCACTTCCTCCGCACACCGAACATTTACCTACCGATGAAGCATCCTTTGCACCACTGCCATGGCATGTGTGACACTCGATATGTTTTTTAACCTTCAGATTTTTGCGCGCACCATTCGCTACTTCTATCAAACTCAATTTTACACGCACGCGTAAATTAGTTCCGCGTTTACCGCGCGTTTGCTGACGACCTCTTCCACCGCCTCCGCCAAAAAAAGTTTCAAACGGATCGAAACCGCCACCACCACCTCCGCCACCAAAAATATCTCCGAAGTTACGGAAGATGTCTTCCATATTTCCGCCCTGATAACCACCCGCGCCTTGATTTACTCCCGCGTGTCCATATTGGTCATACTTCGCTTTTTTCTCCGCGTCACTTAATACTTCATAAGCTTCTGCCGCTTCTTTAAATTTTTCTTCGGCAGCTTTATCGCCTTGGTTTCTATCAGGGTGAAATTGCAATGCCACTTTGCGATAAGCTTTTTTAATTTCTTCCGCAGTACCAGTTTTTGCAACACCTAAAATTTCGTAGTAATCTCTTTTTGAAGCCATGTTAATCTGTTAATCCGTTAGTCAGGAAATCAGCAGACAAAACTGAGTTGCCGTTTTCCTGATTTCCGGTTTTCCTGTTTACTTTTTTCCTACAAATACCTTAGCAAATCGAATAATCTTATCGTTCAAAAAATATCCTTTCTCTGCTTCGTCAATTACTTTTCCTTCTTGTTCAGGTGTTGGTGCAGGAATTTCAGTAATAGCTTCGTGCTCTTCTACATTAAATTCTTTGCCGATGCTCTCCATTGGTTTCAATCCCTTTGAAGAAAGTGTATTCACCAATTTTGTGTGAACCAAGTTCAATCCTTCTTTTACAGCATTAACATCCGATGAATTGGCAACCGCTTTTTGTGCGCGCTCAAAATCATCCAACACAGGCAATAAATCTTTTACAATATCTTTTGAAGCAGTTAAGATTAACTCCAATCTTTCTTTCGCCATGCGTTTTTTTGCATTGTCAAAATCGGCATACAGACGAACATATTTATCGCGCAGTTCATCAAGTTCTTTTTTCAGTTCGGCTATTTCAACATCCTTAGGGTCAGTTTTTTCTTCTTCAAATTCTGTGTCTTCAGGTTTGTTTTTTTTGAAAACATCGTTCAGAATTTTTTCGGCAGCATCTAAAGTTTTGCCTGCAAAATTTTCGGCTTTGCCTTTTGCATCGGCAGCAAATTCAGTTGCTTTTTCGGTTACCGAATTTTTAATCTGCTCTACACGTTCGTTCAGATTTTCTTTGTCAAAATTGTCTTTGTTCCCTTCCATAGTATAAATTTAAGGGGGCGAATATCAATTATTTTGCCTGATGGCAAGTAGAGGACAAATTGGCGAGTTGAGGCGAAAGTCAAGTGACTTTAGGACAAGGGATGTAAGGGATTTGAAATTATGGCAGACGGCTACACTCTCTTTATCTGCGCACCAATAGCATTCAATCGCTCATCAATTCGCTGATAGCCGCGGTCAATTTGTTCGCTGTTGTTGATGGTTGATTTGCCTTCGGCACTTAATGCTGCAATGAGCAAGGCAACACCCGCGCGTATATCAGGCGAACTCATAGTAATGCCGCGAAGTTTATAAGCTCGGTCAATGCCGATAACAGTAGCGCGATGCGGGTCGCATAAAATAATCTGCGCACCCATGTCAATCAGTTTATCAACGAAGAACAAACGGCTCTCAAACATTTTTTGATGAATGAGCACACTGCCTTTTGATTGTGTAGCTGTAACTAATACAATTGAAATTAAATCGGGTGTGAAGAGCGGCCAAGGTCCATCGCTAACAGTGAGAATAGAACCATCAATAAACCGTTGAATTTCGAAATGGTCGCGCGCAGGAATATGAATATCATCTCCGCGGTATTCCATTTCAATTCCTAGTTTTTCAAAAACCGGAAGAATATTTCCAAGCATATCAATGCGGCAATTCTTAATCGTGATTTCGCTTTGAGTCATAGCTGCCAGACCAATGAAACTTCCAATCTCAATCATGTCGGGCAACATGCGATGCTCTGTTCCTCCGAGCGCATCTACACCTTCTACATAAAGCAAGTTGGAACCAACACCCGAAATTTTTGCTCCCATGCGATTGAGCATTTCGCAAAGCTGTTGCAAATAAGGTTCGCAAGCTGCGTTGAAAATGGTTGTCTTCCCTTTTGCCATCACCGCAGTCATCACAATATTTGCAGTACCTGTAACCGAAGGTTCATCGAGCAAAACATAAGTGCCTTTGAGGTTACTTGCTTCAACGCTGTAAAAAGTTTCGTTGCTGTCGTAATTAAATTTGGCTCCCAATTTTTCGAAACCGAGGAAGTGCGTATCCAATCTTCTTCTGCCAATTTTATCGCCACCGGGCTTCGGTAAGTATGCTTTTTTGAAACGCGTAAGCAGCGGACCCATAATCATAATACTTCCGCGAAGCGATGCTCCTTTCTTTTTGTAAGTATCTGTTTTTAAAAAATCAAGGTCAATATTATCTGCCTTAAAAGTGTAAGTGTCTTCACTCAGCTTTTCAACTTTTACTCCAAGGTCTTGCAGAATATCAATGAGCGCCAGCACATCGCGAATTGCCGGAATATTGCTGATGGTTACTTTTTCGGGAGTCAACAAAACCGCGCAAAGAATTTGCAACGCTTCGTTCTTTGCACCTTGCGGAGTTATTTCTCCTTTTAATTTTTTGCCACCGATTACTTCGAAAGAGTTAGACATGAAATAGTATTTGTCTCATCCCGCCTTTCTCAGCGGGAGAGTAGTTAGTAATTAGTAATTAGATAAATGCAACAATAACGCGAAGGTGATTTTACTTGGCAGTAAAACTTCGAAAAAGTTTCAAGCTTTTAAGAACTTGCCTCTTAAAGCTAATAACAACAACTTGTTGAAAGCAATGAATTTGTTCAAACAAAAAATCCATCGCAACATTTGCGAGGGATTTCTTCTATTGTCTAACTTCTAATTACTAACTACTCAATACTTCTCTTAATACTTTTTCTTCTTAAAATTCTTGTTGCGGTTTTGTCCGCCACCGCCACCACTACCGTGACGGAATTTTCCACCGCCACCACCTTTATGTCTTCCGCCTTCGCCACGTCCGTCACTTCTAACGGCTTTCACTTTGTTTGCCCGCGCAAGCGAGTTGATGTCCTGGTCATCGGTGAGTTGTAATTTGCCTTTAGAAAGAATTTTGATATCGGCTTTAATGGTTTCATCGTTCACGTTATCGTTGCTGAAACTCTGGTAAGCCAGTTTCATAAAGTTACCGATGCATTGTGTAAACAGCGCATTCTTTTCAGGGTCTTCGGTAGCAATTGCTTTCACCACCAGCGACTCCACATTTTTTCCGTAGTGCTTAAAGCGAATACGCGATTGCGGATAAGGCAAACGCTTTGGCTTGGCTTCAATTTCAGCGCGGTCTTTAATAGGATATGGCGATTCTACTTTGAGTTTGTAATCGCTCATGATAAAAAGATGGTCCCACAATTTGTGGCGAAAATCTTCGATGTTGCGCAGGTGCGGATTCAACTGACCCATCAGTTCAATAATTTCCTTGGCAAACTGGTTTCTTCTTTCAGGGTCTTTCTCTCTCATGCAACTTTCTACAATGAGCTGCACGTGACGACCATATTCTTTCAATACTAATTTACTTCTGCTTGAGTTATACTCCATAGCTTTTGGTTTTTATAAAATGATTTTATCAGAAAAAATTCTGTAAACGATATCGCTGTTTTTGAAGATTGCTGAACGAATTGAAAGGATGGATTATCAACGCTCAAAAATCAAAACTGCTTTGTGAAGACGATGTAAACATGAAGAAAAGATTCTGCATTGCCAAACTGCGCTTAATTGCCACCACTCAAAATTTTGACCTTGGCAAATTTGAGCATGATTTTTTTGACACCATAAGCACTGAAAAAAATACTCGCAATTTTATTCGCACCGTTACCTTCTATACTCACTACTTTACCTTCACCAAATTTTTCGTGTAGCACTTCCATTCCGGTTTGCAACGTGTTTGCATCATCAGGAATAAACGGCTCAGAACTGTCGTGAACTTTTGAAGTGTTTGACGATTCCGAAGCAGTTGGCGTATACTTTGGCGGAGAAACAATTCTTGAAAAAGTGGAAACGGGTTGATGCTGTTGATGCACCTTTGGTTTCTTCAAATCACCATGATAGGAAATCAACTCTTCAGGAACTTCTTGTAAGAAACGGCTCGCTTCGCAGTAATTAAGCTGTCCGAATTTATAGCGGGTGTTTGCGTAAGTCAAAAATAATCTGGCTTCGGCACGAGTGATGGCTACATAAAACAATCTGCGTTCTTCTTCCAAATCTTCCATACTGTAAAGCGATTGCGCGCCAGGAAATAAATTTTCTTCCATACCCACCACATACACCGCTTTAAACTCCAGACCTTTTGCCGAGTGAATGGTCATCATTTTTACGCTGTCAATATTTTCAGTGCTTTTTTCATCACCTGTAAGTAAGGTTACTGTTTGCAAAAACGAACCAAGTGATTTGTCGTTTGCTAAACCAGCAGAATCTTCTACGCTGATGGATTCGTTTACTTCATCATCTTCCACGAACTCTTTAATAGAGTTCAACAACTCCTGAATGTTTTCATAGCGACTGATGCCTTCAACCGTTTTGTCATTGTAAAGTTCAGCAATCAGTTTGGTCGTTTTGCCAATGTGAGCCGCTAAATCGTAAGCGGTCATTTTTAATTGCTGCGCAGCAAAGCTCTTTATCATCATCACAAATTCCTCAATAGCATTTTTGGTGCGTGCGGGAAAATCGTAGATGAAAATATTTTCGAGCACATCCCAAACCCTGCGATTTTCATTAGTAGCTTGAATCGAAATTTTATCAAGCGTTGTTTGACCAATGCCGCGCGCAGGATAATTGATTACACGTTTCAGCGCTTCTTCATCGTAATGATTCACCGAGAGTTTCATGTAAGCTAGCAAGTCTTTAATTTCTCTGCGTTGATAAAAACTCATGCCTCCGTAAATTTTATACGGAATATTAAACCTGCGCAAGGCTTCCTCAAACGCACGGCTCTGCGCATTGGTGCGATATAAAATAGCGAAGTCGTTGTTGTGATAATGCTCGCGCATTTTCAATTCCTGAATGGAATCTGCCACCCATCTTCCTTCTTCGTTATCGCTTGGTGTGCGCACAATTTTTATCGCTTCGCCTTTTACGTTCTCTGTCCAGATTTCTTTTTTGAGTTGGTTCTTATTGCGATGAATTAACTCGTTGGCGGCTTTCACAATGTTTTGTGTGCTGCGGTAATTCTGTTCAAGTTTGTAAACTTTTAGTTCAGGAAAATCTTTTTCGAAATTCAGAATATTGTCAATGGTAGCACCGCGAAAGGCGTAGATACTTTGCGCATCATCACCAACCACCGTTATGTTTTGAAACACATCGGCTATTCTTCTTACAATAGAATACTGAAGCGTGTTCGTATCCTGAAACTCATCAATGAGCACGTAACGAAATTTGTGCTGATACTTATGAAGCGCATCGGGAAATTTTTCGAGAATGGTGTGTGTGTGCAACAGCAAATCATCAAAATCCATCGCCCCACTTTTGAAACAACGCTCGCAATAAATCTGATAGAGTTTGCCGAGTGCCGGTCTTCTTGCGTTGCGGTCTTCATCTAAAAGCTCACCATCATTTACATAAGCTTGTGGAGTAATGAGGTCATTTTTTGCCGATGAAATTCTATTGTAAACTAAATTCGGTTTGTAGATTTTATCATCAAGATTCTGCTCTTTAATAATTGTTTTAATCAACGACTTTGAATCTTCGGCATCGTAAATGGTGAAGTTGGAAGGGAAGCCAAGGCGCGGTGCTTCTACTCGTAAAATTCTTGCAAATACCGAGTGAAAAGTGCCCATGTATAAACTTCGCGCGTTGTTGCCCGAAATTTTTTCGATACGACTGCGCATGGCTTCTGCCGCTTTATTGGTGAATGTAAGTGCGAGAATTCCAAAAGGGTCAACATCATTATTTAATAAGTGAGCAATGCGATAAGTAAGCACACGAGTTTTACCCGAGCCCGGACCCGCCACAATGAGCGTGGGTCCATCGCTGTTAACCACCGCTTCGCGCTGGGCATCATTTAATTCTTCCAAATAATTCATGCGGTGAAAATAGAACTTGACAAATCTTTGTAAGAAACATTTTTGAACAATAGAAATGTTTCTGTTTCTCTTTTACATTCGCATCCGTTTTCATCATTAAAAATAAAACAGAAATGAAAGTAGCCGTAGTAGGTGCCACCGGTTTAGTAGGCACAAAAATGTTGCAGGTTTTGGCAGAAAGAAGTTTTCCTGTTACAGAATTGATTCCTGTAGCAAGTGAGAAGAGCGTGGGCAAGATTGTTTCTTTTAAGGGAAAAGATTTTGCTGTGGTAAGTTTTCAAACGGCTTTGGATATGAAACCAAACGTTGCAATTTTCAGTGCCGGTGGTTCCACTTCAAAAGAACTCGCGCCAAAGTTTGCGGCTATCGGATGCACGGTGATTGATAATTCCAGCGCATGGAGAATGGAGCCGGGTGTTCCGCTCGTAGTGCCTGAAGTAAATGCATATGTGCTTACGGCAAATGATAAAATTATTGCGAATCCAAATTGCTCGACTATACAAATGGTGGTGGTGTTGAAGCCGCTGCACGATAAGTACAAAATCAAGAGAGTAGTTGTTTCTACTTACCAGAGCGTGACGGGCACTGGTAAGAAAGCTGTTGACCAGATGATGAACGAGCGGGCAGGTATTAAAGGAGAGATGGCTTACGCGTATCAGATTGACATGAACGCGCTGCCTCATATTGATGTGTTTTTGGATAACGGTTACACCAAGGAAGAAATGAAAATGGTGCACGAAACCAAGAAGATTATGGGCGATGATTCTATTCGAGTTACTGCAACAACGGTGCGCATACCTACAATTGGCGGGCACAGCGAGAGCGTGAATATTGAATTCGAAAAGGATTTTGATGTAGATGAAGTGCGCACGCTTTTATCTAACTCCCCCGGTGTTGTTGTAGTTGATGATGTGAAGAACCTCAAATATCCAATGCCAATTCATGCGCATGATAAAGACGATACTTTTGTTGGAAGAATTCGCAGAGATGAGAGCCAGGCGAATACACTCAACTGCTGGATAGTTTCTGATAATCTTCGCAAGGGTGCAGCTACGAATGCAGTGCAAATTGCGGAGTATCTATTAGAGAAAGGATTACTGTAAATTTCTCAGTCGTTTTTATTCGCTAACTGACCGCAGGCAGCGTCAATATCTTTTCCGCGACTTCTGCGAATGGCAACATTCACCTCTTTGTTGCGCAAATATTCAACAAACGTATCTCTGTTTTCGCGCTTCGCTTTTCGCAAATCAACACCCGTTACGTTATTGAACTCGATGATGTTTACAAAAGAAGGAACCTGGTCGGTGAGATAATATAGACGGTCAGCGTCTTCAATGGAATCATTGAACTTGTCGAACAAAATATATTCGAAGGTGATTTTGTTCCCTGTTTTTTCATAGAAATAATTGAGCGCATCCATTACCTCCTCCAATGGATTCGACTGATTGATGTCCATAATTTTATTTCGCTTTTCATTTGTAGGCGCATGAAGCGAAAGCGCGAGATTGAATTTCATTCCTTCATCAGCCAACCGTTTTATACCACGAACAATTCCTGAAGTAGAAACAGTAATTCGCTTTTGCGCCATGTTCAATCCATCAGGCGAAGTGATATAACGAATGCTTTGCATCACGTTATCGTAATTGAGCAAAGGTTCGCCCATACCCATGTAAACAATATTGGTGAGTTGTTTTCCGCTGTGTTCAATGGCGTGTTTGTTGAGCAAAACAACTTGGTCATAAATTTCTCCCGCTTCTAAATTTCGTTCGCGCTTTAAAAAACCGGTAGCGCAAAAAGTGCAACTCAGTGTACAGCCAACCTGTGAAGAAACACAAGCGGTATTCCGTTCATCATCGGGAATCATTACTCCTTCCACTAAACGGTCATCGTGTAATTTCATCCCGAGTTTCACCGTTCCGTCCGAACTTTTCTGAACAATGTTTTCGGTAACAGAATAGAAAGAAAATTGTTCTGAAAGTTTTGTTCGAAGGTCTTTTGAAAGATTGGTCATCTCTTCAAAATTTCTTGCCGATTTTTTCCATAGCCATTCATGCACCTGCTTAGCGCGAAACTTCGGTTCGCTCAATTTTTCAAATTCAGCAATCATTTCTTCCGAAGAAAATTTTCGTATGTCGGGTTTCAAATTCATTGAGGTGCGAATGTAAAATAAAGGCTTCGGGTTCTTAAAAAACAAAACGGGTTCCGAAAATTTTCGGAACCCGTTTATGCAATTTAACTCACTAAATACTAGTGAGGTTGATTTTGTGTTGGTGCAACTGTAGGAGTTGTGGTCGGAGCCGGAGCTGGATTAGGGTCGTTTACAGTTCCTGTAATTTTCAAAGTTTCGTTTGGATTCTTTGCGTTAGAAGTAACGGTTACAGTTTTTGTAAAAGGACCTACACGGTTGATGTCGTAGTGAACCGAAATACTTCCGCTTTTGCCTGGAAGGATTGGCTCGGTAGGACAAGTAGGAACCGTGCAACCACAACTTCCGCGGCAGCTAGAAATAATAAGTGGTGACTTACCAATGTTCGTGAATTTGAATTCGCGCTTTGAATTGGATTCGTCAGCCTTGGTAACCGTACCATAATCAATGGTGGTGTTATCCCATTTGAAATCAGCAGCGTTTGGATCCGGTGCCGGTGCCGTTGTAGTGGTTTGTGGTTGCGCAGCAGCGGGAGTTGCCTCCTTCTTTTCCTGTGCCACAGCTAACATTGCTGTTCCACCAAAACATAACATCAGAAATAATTTTTTCATCGTTGTTGTTTTAAGTTTTAAAAATTTGTTGTCGTTTGATACAACTCAAATGTAATGCCTTTTATCATTCCGACAATACGTACCCCACCTACCTTTAACGTTTTTTTACAGCTTACTCATTTGCTTTACGAAGTGATACATATAAGACAGGAAAATTTGGGAGCGCAGAAAAATAACTTCTGCACTTTACCAAAAGCAGTTATTATCTTTGGCTCAAATTTTTCAATGGCGAATAAATTATGAAGCACAAAGCGTTTTTATTTCTTCAATCATACCTGATTTTATCGTTGCTATTTGAGATGCATTCCTGCAAAACAACTAAAGTGAATGCTCAAGGAGCAAAAGGGGATGTTATACTTAGCTTAGAAAGAACTCCGTGCTTTGGAAGATGTCCGGTGTATGTAATGAAGATTTATGAAGACGGCTTACTTTTGTATCAAGGTAAAAGAAACGTAGCAGATACAGGTTGCCACTATCGCAAAATTTCAAAACAAGAATTGGCGAGTTTGAAACAGGCATTTTCCAATGTTGGTTTTTTTGAAATGGCAGACAGTTATCCCGAAAATGAAAGAGCTCCGGTAGACCTTCCATCGTGCATCATCTTTTTCAAAAGCGGCAACCAGGAAAAAACGATAACAGACCATCATTGGAAGACACCTAAAAAACTGCTTCTGTTAGAGAGAAAAATTGATTCTTTAACAACTTCGAAATTTTTACAATTCTGTGACAATTAATTTTTGTGACCTATCGGTTGAGTTAAAAAATCGGTTACTTTTGCCATCCTTAAATTTTATCACACAAATATAAACCGCTAACAAAATGAAAAAGTTTTTACTTAGTTTGATGGTAACTGTATTGGTTTTGGCAGCAAGTGCGCAGGGAAAGCACATGGCTCCAAATCCACATAAAGAAGGTTACAAAGAACAACCGGTTGTTCTTACACACACTCAATCTTACTCACCGGTAACTCATCAGCATCGTTCTTCACGTGGAGAGGTGTCTTTTACTAAACTTCACTCTGAAAGAGTGGGTAGCGCAGGAAATCTGCTTACTGTTTTGGAAGGAACCTGTAACCAAATTGATGTGAATGACCAGTTGAATCTTGTCACTTTCATTCATCGTAACGACAACAGCGTTTTTGGAGGAAGTCTTGCTCAATATCGTTTTGATGTTTCGCATGACAGAGGAAATAACTGGACTTCTGACTTGGGTACTATTACGAATAACCCAGTACTTGACAATACTACAGCAGGTGCACCTAAAGCACGTTTCCCTCAGGCAGGAATTTTTAATCCTTCTGGAAATACAATTCCAGATAGTGCTTATCTAATTTACTCAGGAACTTATCATAATGACGATCATTGGATTGGTCAAGCGCGAGGAAGAGGAAAAATTTCTGGCGATACATCGACTTTCAACGTTAATCTTAATCCAATCACAAGTGCTAGCTATGTAGCTATTGCTAGTGGATTTTGCCATGGAGCACCGGGAGTGTTTTGGAATTTGAACCGTGAGTACAATGGTGGTTTTGTTACAGGCGATCCGCAAGTTACAACCGGACTAATTGTAGAAAAAGGAGTTTGGAATACAGGTACAAAAGATGTTGATTGGACACAACAAACTATTCCGCAAACTTTTGTCCATGCATTATCAGGAACAACAGATTTTACAGTTGTTTATAGCACCAACATCGCATTCGACCCTACCGGTCAATACGGTTGGATTTCGGCTTTAGCAGACATTACTCCTGATTTAGATAGCGTTCTTGATCCTATTTTCTGGAAGTCAACTGACTTTGGTGCTACATGGAGCGGACCTATCAGAGTTGATTTAGATAGTTTGCCTGAGGTAATGGCTCAATTGGGTCAGATTAATGAAGTAAGCGGTGACCCTTCTTCTGGTGTTCCAACTGGATGGGGCGATGATGGTGACTTAGTGGTAGATGCTTGGGGAAATCCTCACTTCTTGACATTAGTAGGTTCAGGTACAGGTTACGGAATTGAGTTTGCAGGTTTTGATATGTGGGACATTACGTTCAATGCAAACAATCCTGTTTGCCAGGGTGGATGGCATGGATGGCATGGTTTATATTTAGATAGCCTTCACACGCTTCAGGGTGATATGACCAGCGATAATCCTGCATACACAGAATCAAATCGTCCTATGGCTTCAGCTACTGCTGATGGAAAAAGATTGTTCTTCTTCTGGACAGAATCTGACGCAGCTTGGGTTGGTTCTAACGATAACGTGTTGCCAAACCTTTTTGGAAAAGGAGTAGATCCTGAACACTATTTGTTTACTAAAACTGTAAACTTTACCGAAGGCGATTCACTTTGGGGTGGCGAAACCTCAAATACATCTGGTGGTGCATTCGGTGGAGCTAAATACGGAACTGCTTCTCCAGTAGCTTTAGTAAATGGCGACACATATAATGTGCCGGTAGTATTAACTCAGATTGATTACAACTTCGACCTTACACAAGGTTTAGGAAGTTCTGACCAACCTGCTGCTTTTTGGTATATCAACAATATCAATTTTGAAAAAGGTTCTTTCACCGAAGGTCTTGCTGCTGATGTAGAAATTAACGGATTGTCGCCAGTTACTATTAATGCAGGAAATGGTTATACCGAAGACGGTGCTAATCTTACTTATCTTGATACTACTTGTTACCACAGCGGGTTATTGCATTTAGTAATTGATACCGGCAACCTTAACACAAATGCTGCAGGAACTTATATCATTTACTATTACGCTGAAGATGATAATGGAAACATTTATGCTGCTGATTCAAGAACTGTAATTGTAGGGGCTATTCCTACTGCTGAGTTTACCTGGAGCTTCCCGGGTCCACAGCCGAATAAGGTTCAGTTCCAAGACCAATCAACCAATATTCCTACTTCATGGGTTTGGAATTTTGGAGATGGTTCAGGTTCAAATCTTCAAAATCCGCAACACATATTTGCCACAGCAGGTACTTATCATGTATGCTTAACTGTAACTAACGGCTTCGGAACTTCTCAAACGGTTTGTCATGATATCCTAATTACATCTACAGGAATAAATACAATTGCATTTGAACAAAACATAACCATGTTCCCGAATCCTTCAACTGGTAAAGTAATGCTGACAGTAAACGGAAATAGTTCACCTGAATTTACGGTTACTGTTTACAATGTACTTGGAGAAACTGTAGTAAGTTCTTCAAAATACAAAGCAGGAACTACTAATGTAGAGTTGAATCTTACAAACGCTGCAAGTGGTTTATACTTAGTTAAAATACAAGGCAATGAAGGCACAGCAGTGAAACATCTCACTATTGAGCAGAAATAGTATTTCGCTTCTTACAAGAAAGAATCCCTCTGAATTTTCAGGGGGATTTTTTTTGCAGCTACTCAGCGGTAAAAAGTGTAAATGATATTTCTATGACTTCTCTTCGTCAGCTATTCGATTATTTTTGACGCTGTCATGTTTGCAATTTTCAGAAAAGAAGTTCAGCAGTTTTTTAGTTCATTGATTGGCTATATCGCCATCATTGTTTTTCTATTAGTGCTCGGTCTTTTCATTTGGGTGTTTCCTGATACTAATATTTTTGATTTCGGTTACGCTACGCTTGATTCGTTTTTCAATATCGCGCCATACATTTTCATCTTCCTTATTCCTGCTATTACCATGCGCTCGTTTGCCGAGGAAATAAATTCAGGAACTATTGAATTGCTTTCTACCCGACCTGTTACCGAAATGCAAATCATACTCGGAAAATATTTTGCTGCGTTGCTGCTAGTGTTCATCGCCATCCTTCCAACCTTCATTTATTTCGTTACCGTTTATTTGCTCGCTTCACCGGTTGGCAATGTTGACACAGGTGGAATCCTCGGTTCTTACTTCGGATTATTTTTTCTTGGAGCTGTTTTCATAGCCATAGGAATTTTTTGTTCATCAGTTACATCTAATCAAATTGTGGCGTTTATTGTTGGCGTGTTTTTGTGCTTCTTCATTTATCTCGCTTTTGGTTACATCGCGCAATTCGGAATTTTCATTGGCAAAAACGATTACCTGGTTGAATCGCTTGGATTAAGCGCACACTTTGATGCCATGGGCAAAGGAGTAATTGACACGCGCGATGTGGTTTATTTTCTCAGTGTTATTTCTGTATTTATTGTTTTCACCCGAACCGCATTAGCCAGCAGAAGATGGTAAAGAAGTTGAAAAAGAGTTCGTTGAATCGAAGAGATTCTGCCATACGCTTAGTGCTGATGGTGGCTATTATTCTTTTGGTGAACGTGGTGAGCCGCTTGTATTATCTACGGTTCGATTTAACGGCTGAAAAGCGATACTCCATTTCTTCGCCCACCAAAAACATGGTGAAGAATTTGAAAGATGTAGTTACCGTGAAAGTTTATCTCGGTGGAGATTTGAATGCGGGCTTCACGCGATTAAAAGAAGCAACTAAAAATTTACTGGGAGAATTTCGTGCGTATGGCGGTAAAAACATCGAGTATGAATTTATTGACCCGATGGCAATTGAAAATTTGGATGAGCGCAAAGCTGTAATGAGCGATCTAATGCAGCGCGGACTTTCGCCTACTAACCTTACTACCAAAAGTAAAACCGAAAGCAAGCAGCAACTTATTTTCCCCGGAGCTATTGTGACTTATGCCGGAAGAGAAATGCCTGTGCAGTTACTCGAAAACCAAATGGGTTACTCGCCACAAGAAATTTTGAACAACTCAGTTATTTCACTCGAATACAAATTTGCGAATGCAATAAAAAAACTGATTCAGTATCGCGCGCCTCGGGTTGCTTTTATTAAAGGTAACAGAGAATTAAGTTCGGTGGAGCTAGCAGATATTGAAGCAACTCTCAAAGGTTTGCAGTATGAAGTGAGCGAAGTGATTTTGCAAAACAGCTATCACATTGCTTCGGAAATTGATGCCATAGTAATTGCGAAACCGCGTTTGGTATTTGACGAAAAAGATAAGTTTAAGATTGACCAATACATCATGCACGGTGGTAAAGTGTTGTGGCTCGTTGATGGAACGAATGCCGAAATGGATAGTTTAAAAGTGAACAGAGGAATTCAATCCATTAATTCAAACGAGCTCAACTTGGATGACATGTTGTTTAAGTATGGCGTGCGTGTAAACAATGATGTGGTGCAGGATATTAATCTCAACAATCCGATTCCGTTGGTGGTGGGGCAAATGGGCAACGCCCCACAAACGCAAATGTTTCCTTGGTATTATTTCCCGTTGCTGGTTTCTGAAAACTCGCATCCAATAGGAAAAAACTTAGACCCTGTTGCCGCATTCTTTGCAAGTTCAATTGATACGGTTGGCAATGATGGTGTGCGCAAAACAATTTTGCTGCGCACTACAGAAAATGCAAAAGCGCAACTCGCACCTACACGAGTTCACTTCGGAATTTTACAGAGCAAACCGAATCCTGCTTATTACAATCAACCAAAACTACCTGTAGCCGTTTTGCTCGAAGGCGAATTTGAAAGCGTTTATAGAAATCGTTTGTCGCCAGAGTTTTTAGCGGCAAGTGATACGATTGAAAATCTAAAGTTTGTAGATAAAAGTAAGCCGAGCAAAATGATTGTGATAGGCGATGGCGATATCATTCGTGGTGAAGTGCGCAACGATAGCAGTGCATATCCGCTCGGTTATTACATGTACACGAAGCAAACTTTCGCCAACAAAGATTTCATTTTGAATTGCATCGAATACCTGATTGATGACAGCGGCATTCTTGAAACCAGAAACAAGGAAGTGAAGTTGCGGTTACTTAACAGTGTGAAAGTGGAAGATGAAAAACTAAAATGGCAGCTTATCAATATTGCGCTTCCTATCTCTATCATCATTCTGCTCGGTGTCGCATTCGGTTTCTATCGCAGAAAAAAATACGCTTCGTAAAATGACAATTCTGTGACAATTGATTGCAGAAAATTCTTCTTCTTCGTTGCAGATTATACTTATGAAAAAATACTTCTCATACATCGTTGTCATTATTGCGCTTGCAGTTGCAGCAGCTTGGTTTATAAAAAATCAATCGAAGGGAACTATTAATGAGCGCGAAGGAAATTTTTCGGTGAAGGATAAAAACGAAATTTCGAAAATCATTCTTACCGAAACAGATAAGCAATCCATTGAAATTTCAAACGCTAATGGTTTGTGGATGGTGAACGGTAAGTATGCCGCGCGCGAAGACATGATTGAAAATTTGCTCGATGTAGCCGTGCGTGTTACCTCGCTCTGTCCTGTTCCTTCGGCAGCACACGATAATGTTATCCGCTCGTTGATGACTCATCATGTGCGCGTTGAGATTTTTGATAAGAACAACAAACCACTAAAATCTTATTGGGTGGGTGGACCAACTACCGATGGTCAAAATACTTTTATGCTACTGGAAGATGAAGGACAACCTGCAAGCCGACCGCATATGACTTACATTCCGGGTTTCAAAGGATATCTCTCTCCTCGCTTCGAAACGGATGTAGAAACATGGAGAACACGCGCATTGTTCAATTACAAGGAAGAAGAAATAAAATCGTTGCGTGTTGAATATACGAGCGATGAGAAAAATTCTTTTACGCTCACAAAAATTACTGCCGACTCATTTGCCGTTTCTCCTACCAATGAAAAATTTCGCATCAACGATTCGTACCAGCAAAAATATATCCATCAGTATTTGAGTTTCTATTCTTCTATTTATGTAGAAGCGTTTATGAATGATTTAGATAACAAGGACTCTATCATTAAGTCAATTCACTTCAGCACAATTACTATAACGGAAACTGACAGTTCTGTGAATAAGGTGAAGTTGTATCGCATGCCTGTGAACAAGCGAAGCAAGATGCAGTATGATGCTAACGGAAATCCAATGGCTTATGATATTGACCACTTCTTTGCCTCCATTCATGACGACAAAGATTTAGCACTGGTGCAGTATTATACCTGCGGAACGCTGTTACGCAACTACAAAGATTTTTTCTTCAAGCCAACTGCCACCAAGTAATTTTTCATCTTCGTTCCGATGAAAAATTTTCGAGCACACATTTTTCTTTTTATAGTCAACCTTTTTTACGGAGCGGGCTTTACGGTGAGTAAAATGGTAATGCCCGAATTCATAAAACCTTTCGGCTTTATTTTTATTCGCGTATCAACGGTCACCACTTTATTTTTTCTGCTGCATTATTTCTGGCAGAGAGAAAAAGTGGAGCGCAATGATTTTTTTCTGTTGGCAATTTGCGGGCTCTTTGGAGTAGTTATAAATCAGGAAATGTTTTTTCTGGGCTTAAGTATTACTACTCCTATCAATGCTTCGCTCATCATGATTATGACGCCCATTCTTGTTTTTGTGATTTCATTTTTTCTGGCGCACGAGAAAGTAACCTGGCAAAAAATACTGGGTATTGTGTTAGGTGCGCTTGGTGCGTTTGTCATCATTAGCGGAAAAGGATTTAATTTTTCGGGCAATACAGTAATGGGCGATTTGTTTATTCTTATCAATGCCACTTCGTATGCCGTGTATCTGGTTATTGTTCGTCCCCTCATGAAAAAATATCACCCGCTAACAGTAGTAAAGTGGGTGTTCTTCTTTGGTTTATTTCCCGTTACAGTTTTCGGCTTTCAACAATTTGCATCGGTGCAATGGCACACATTTACTGTGCAGGTATGGTTAGCTGTTGCCTTCATTGTTGTCTGCACTACCTTTCTTGCATACCTGCTCAACATGCTTGCGCTTCGCGAAGTGCATTCGAGTGTAGTAGGCGCATATATTTATCTGCAACCGATTCTTTCAACTGTTATTTCAATAGTGGTAGGAAAAGATGAATTGAGTTTTGAAAAAATTATTTCTGCTGTTTTAATTTTTAGCGGAGTTTATCTCGTATCGTTTTCAGAAGGAATAAAATTCTTCAACAAGCCAAAAGAAGAGCCTGATACAGATGATATGCTGATGGAATAGCACCAGCTATTTCTTCCCGAAATACTTCAATAAATTCTTGTGACGGTTTCTGAAAATCATTTTAAAAAGCAGCAACAGTAAATTGCCCGCAAAAGAAATGCGCGGAGCAAAATGAATTTCATCTTTTACAAAAGTCTTTCCGTTGCGTTCAGAAATTGTTCGCGTATGTTTCCAATAACGCATGTGTAGCGAAAATGAATTTTCGTAGAAGGCTGTGCCAATATCAATTTTATCTAACCGCAAGTTGTGAAGGTCAATTGGAACAAAACCGAAAAGAAGAATTACGCTTTTGAAAAGTGTTTGTTGCAATGGAATCTCGCGCTCGCCTATTTCACTCATATCGACAGGGTAAGTCATACGCATGTATGGAAACAACTCCGCATTGATGCTTTTCATCTGCGTAATGTGCTGCCACAATATTTCTTTGGTGGAGTTTATTTCTGATTCGATGGTGAAAGTGAAGTCCCTCATCAGTAAGCTATGTTAGGCGATAGCCATTTCTCCATTTCTTCAACATCCAATCCTTTCGCTTTTGCTAAAGACTCTACCTGGTCTTTTTGAATTTTTCCTACGCCAAAATATTTTGAATGAGGAGATGCGAAATAGAATCCGCTAACCGAAGCGGTTGGATACATGGCGTTGCTTTCTGTCAGTGTAATTCCTGTATTCTTTTCTACATCAAGCAAGTTCCAAATAATCGGTTTCTCAGTATGGTCAGGACATGCGGGATAACCCGGTGCCGGGCGAATGCCTTGATACTTTTCTTGCACTAAATCTTCGTTCGACAATTTTTCATCAGTTGCATAACCCCAAAATTCTTTACGAACTCTTTCGTGCATACGTTCTGCAAACGCTTCGGCTAATCTATCTGCAAGAGCCTTCAGCATAATGCTGTTGTAATCGTCATGGTCCTTTTCAAATTTCTCAATCCACTTTTCAATTCCCAAACCGGTTGTAACGGCAAACGTTCCAATGTAATCATTCTGCGGAGCAACAAAATCTGCCAAACATAAATTGGATGGGCCGTTTTGCTTTTTAGTTTGCTGACGCATTTGATGGAAAGTAGTGAGTTGCTTTCCGTGCTCATTAAACACATTGATGAATTCATCTTGCGATGAAGCAGGGAAAATTCCAAGTACTGCTTTTGCAGTAATCCATTTTTCAGCAATTACTTTTTTCAGCAACGCTTGCGCATCATCAAAAAGCTTTTTCGCCTCCGTCCCATATTTAGGATTTTCAAAAATGCGCGGATATAT
>CANJRM010000023.1 GCA_947476645.1 Bacteroidota bacterium | reverse complement strand
TAACTAGTGTATATACGCAACTCCAAATATAAATAATTGATTTTCACACCCCATTCATTGCGCATTTAGTACTGAAAGGTTTTTTTCAGTACTAAACTCGCAACAGCTTTATTCATCAAGTGGGCTTCTTATTTTTCCAATACCACACACACTCCTCCCACCCACGAATACTCTTCGTGCTTCAAGAGCAATTTGGCAACGGCTCAGGAAATTCTTTCCACTACCCAGCCCACCTTGCCGGCAATTTTTTCGATGCGGAATTTTGCGCGCGTGGCTTTTGATATCTCGTTGCAAAAACGCCCCGGTGTGGTGCGTTTCCATGCAAGATCTTCGCGGCTTATAATACAAACCTCACCGGGCTTTAAGCTTTCGATGAGCAATCGCACTCCATGTTTTTTGCCAAACGGCAGGGTGCGGTAGTTGGCGAGCTCTTCGCGGGTTACTTTTTTGGTTGGCATAGCTGTAAAATTTTGGTTTTTAAAATTTCTGCCTTTTATAACCACAAAGATATACACCCTTTTTTTGATTTTAAAAGCCCCGAAGCAGAAAATCGTTGCTCTATCGTTTGCAACTGTTGTTCTAACGTTATCAATCGTTGCTCTATAGTAAACAAACGTTGCTCTAACGTATTTAACCGTTGTTCTAAAGCAGTCAATCGTTGCTCTAACGTAATCAAGCATTGCTCTATCGTATTTAATCGTTGCTCTATCGTTGTCAATCGTTGCTCAATAGTCGCGTTTGTTAAAATTTTAAAGCAGCAAAGCCATTTATAGCTGCTTTTGAACAGGTTTTTTATGCAAAAAGCAAACTGTTTTAAGCAACTAAGTAAATTGTAATTTATAAAACACGGTAAGTCTGAAATACTTACCTGCATTGAGTTTCAGCCATTTTTTTATAAAAAAATATTTTGCCTTTTTTCTTTCTTTTAAAATATCGATTTAATTTTACAGGCAATTAATTCACCATTTAAAAAACACAAGCTTATGACAGTCATTATCAAAAACATTGTTCGTGAGTACAGCATGGAAGATGAACTCATGACCACCCGCGCAGCGGTAAAAAAGGCTTTCCTCTTAGATAACTTTGCCGATTTTCAGGTTAAGTTTCCGTTTGTCAATCTGGGTTATGTTACCAGCTATGGCACCGACATTAACACGGCCTTAAATTTTCAAACCGATACGGAGCAGGTAGACCTTATTAAAGTGCTTACCGAAGATGTGGAAGCATCGGTAGATGAAGGTGCCGATGCGCTGAACACACTCGATAACTACGCTAAAATTACTTACAAAGACAGCCCTGCCAAACAGCGCGTTTTTGGGCAGGACAAATGGGAAAAGGCGCGCAACGACCAGGAAAAAATGAGCACCGCGCTTAAGGTGGCTAACAAATTTGCCAACGAAGACCCCTACAAAACCGCGCTTATAGCCAAGGGTTACACCCAAACACAAATTGATAACCTGCTCACTATTGCCGATAACATTGATACCAAAAACCTGTTGCAGGAAACCGCCAAAGCCGGCCGCCCGGTGGTAACGGATGACCGCATAAGGGTGCACAACATTGTGTGGCAGCGCGACCAGGATTTAAAAATTATGGCCGAAGAAGTTTACCCGAGCGACCCTGCCAAGCGCGCTATCTTTTTACTTTACCCTTCTACCGCAGGCGGTGCCGAAACTACGGTAACGGTGCATTTGGTAAAAGCACTTGTACCCCAGCAGGGTTTACAGGTAGAACTTACCAATACTGATTTAGTGCCGCAAACTTCAAATGCCGAAGGCAATGCCGTTTTTACGAGCGTAAACATGCCCGAAGCAGTAGATGTGCTCGTTCACTTAACAGGAGGCGGAACCGCCACACGCGATAATGCGGCAGTCATTCAAGGAGAAGAGAATTTGATTGAAATGAATTTGCCGTAAGCAGCAGACAAGAGTCGTTAGACTTTAGACACAAGACAGCAGCCAAATGCAAAAGCCCCCGAGTACTCGGGGGCTTTTTATTTTTCTGTATTGTCTAACGTCTTGTATCTTGTGTCTTTCATCGTAATTAACTGGCTACCGCCATTTCGCTGTAAAAAGGAAGGTGTTTTTGTATAAGCACTTCGGGTGCCACAATTTCTTTCGATAAAGTAAAGTAGAAAGTAGAGCCTTCCCCCTTTTGGCTTTCTACCCAAATTTTGCCACCGTAGTTTCCTATAATACGGTTGCAGATAGCCAGCCCCATTCCGGTGCCGTCATACTCTTCTATATTGTGCAGGCGCTGAAACATTTCAAATATCTGCTCGCGGTATTGCTCATCTATTCCAATACCGTTATCGGCAAAACTGAAAATGTATTCGGTATCGGTTATCTGGCAGTTAATTTTCAATTCGGGTTTCACAGAAGTATTATACTTCACTGCATTGCCTATCAGGTTTCTAAAAACCAAAGCTATATGCTCGGGAGCCACTTCCAGCATAGGTAAACTGGCACTTTGAATACTGGCATTCTTATCGGCAAGAGCAATGCTCATTTGTTTCATTACGTTAGCCAGCACCTGATTAAAGTCGGCAATGTAAACCTCCTGCGAATTGTCATCGGCCACCGAGTATTGATAAATGTCTGAAATCAACCGGTTCAAATGGCGCACCGATTTAATGGTGTGGGTTATCATTGACTTAGAGTTATCGTCTAAGTTATTTACGTTTCTTTTTTCAATCAACTGCAAAAACGAAGCAATGTTGCGCAGCGGAGTTTTTAAATCGTGCGAAGTAGCATGCACAAAATGGCGCAGGGCATCGTTCTTCTTCTCTAACTCGTGAGCGTAAGCTTTCATTTTGGCTTCGGCTTCCTTAATAGGCGTAATATCGAGCGAGTATCCTACAAGGCACAGCAACTCTTTTTTGTTATCACTAAAAATAGGCGCAGCACCTTTTATAGAATGTTTAATCTGCCCCACTTTATCTACCAGGGTTTCCTCTGTTTGTGTTACTGCCTGTTTTACCAAGGCTGTGCGAAGAAGTTGTTCGCGCTCTTTGGATTTGTCCATGTTTAACCCACGCGCAGCAAAATATTCGGTGTTGGTTTTTCCAATCAGCCACTTGCGTAACTCCGCATCGCGCACTGCCGTACTATTCACATAAGAATAGCGCAGCTCTTTATCGAAGGTTACAATATCAATAGGAATTTGCTCCAGTATGAGTTCATACAGTTTCTTTTGTTCGAGTAACGCATGTTCTTTTTTTGTAGCATCTGCTTCGTAGTCGGCATTCTTATGATAAATAAGAAACAACAAAGCCGATAAGCTAAGGAACATAACCACGGGAGTGGTTTGGTAAATAACTAATTGTTGTTCAACAGGCAGCGCATAAGCTGCAAAGTGGGCAGCAAAGGCATTGAAAAGAACATAAGGAATAAGGCTTACAGCAATACCCCAAAAGATATACAGACGGTTTTTGATTTCAAAGAAATACAAAGGCATGAGTGCCGTAAGCAATAGAAAATCTATAACATGGGTTTGTGCGCCCATAAACACACCCATGGCTATAGTGTTCCAGTTAATAACGGCAATGGCCGTAATTTTAGCCACGTTTATTTTACCTAAACGCAAAAGCAAACGAATGGCAAGCAGACCAATAAGAAAGATACCGGTTAAGAATGCTGTGGAGTAAAGCCCGTTGATAAGGTGCGATACGAGGCAACCGCTTTGTATAATGAGCAATATAAACCAAGCGCGGTTCAATAATCTTACATCGCGTTTTTCGCGGGGTGTTTCTACTGCGCTAATACCTGCATCTGAAATATAGTTCCAGAATTTTCCTAAGACCTTCAACATATTCTACA
Source organism: Bacteroidota bacterium (assembly GCA_947476645.1). Taxonomy (GTDB): domain Bacteria; phylum Bacteroidota; class Bacteroidia; order Chitinophagales; family LD1; genus Bog-950. The sequence continues at coordinate 31,528 of CANJRM010000023.1, read as the reverse complement.
CATACGGTAAAATCTAATGGGTGTTGTAACTTGAGCGTGAAGAATTACACTGTAGAATTTGTATAAGCACAAATTTGTTACCTGGCGTAATAAAACAGCAAAGTATTGAATCGCTCATTTTCCTATTTTTGAAAAGCATGAAAAAACATTTACTCCTTATTGTATTATCTTTTGTCTTTTGTCTTGTGTCTGTCATCTCCTTTGCACAGTCTGTTACCCAAACCATTCGAGGCATTGTAGTAGATAGAGAAACCAACCAACCGTTAGAAGGAGTAACGGTAGCTGTTCGCAAAGACTCCACCATACTTAATGGTACTGCTACCGATGAGAAAGGAAATTTTCGTTTAGAAAAAATACCCGTGGGCAGAGTAGATGTGGTGGTAAGTTTTCTGGGTTACAAAAAAGTCTATCTGCCTAATGTGTTATTGAGTTCGGGCAAAGAAACCGTGCTTACTGTTGAAGTCGAAAGTGCCGTAGAAACCATGAAAGAGGTTGTCATCAGTGGAAGCAGGAGAGGAGAAACAATAAATGAAATGGCGGTGCTGAGTGCGCGTGCTTTTTCGGTAGAAGAAACAGATAGATATGCGGGAAGCAGAGGCGACCCTGCGCGTATGGCTTCTAACTTTGCAGGTGTAAGTGGAACTGATGATTCGAGAAATGATTTGGTGATACGCGGTAATTCACCTTTTGGTGTGGCTTATCGTTTAGAGAATGTAACCATTCCCAACCCGAATCACTTTGCAGTGGCGGGTGCTACAGGTGGTAGCGTAGCCATATTAAATAATCGTATGCTCTCCACTTCCGATTTTCTAACAGGTGCTTTTCCTGCTGAGTTTGGCAATGCAATTTCTGGCGAGTTTGATATTCGTATGAAGAACGGTAACAACGAACGCCACGAATACACGGTGCAGCTCGGTATAATGGGTGCCGAACTTTTTGGTGAAGGACCGCTCAATAAAAAAACCAAAGCCAGTTACATATTTAATGCGCGCTATGCCACCCTCGAAGGGCTCGTTAAATTAGGCATTGATATAGGCACAGAAGCCATACCGAAGTATGAAGACTTTCAGTTCAAAATGAATTTTCCTTTTAAAAATGGCGATAACCTTTCGCTGTTTGGTATTGGAGGTTATTCGCAAATTAATTTCATTACCAGCACCAGAACAACTCCCGAGAAACGCGATATCTACGCTTCTAAAGACCAGGATGAATATTTCCGCGCAGGATTAGGTTTGTTAGGACTTACCTATACGCACTTGGTCAACAGTCATGAGTATTCGAAAATCTCATTAGCGGTTTCTACACAGTATAATACCAACCACTTCGACCGCGTTATTCGACATGTGGATGTAGCTACGGGAAATTTTATGGTAGATAATATGTATCGCAAAAACGATTACTTCTTTTTAAACACTAAATACACGCTTTCGTTTTTCCGCAACAACAAAATAAGTACACGCAGTGCAGTGCGGTATGGTATAGTAACAGAAATGATGCAACCTGTTTTTGTTGACAGCAATTTATTAGAGCCCGCTTTCGAAACTTCTGTAACACAATACACCTGGAAAAAAAGATTGAATACGACCGAAGGAGTTCATCTTTTGATTCAGCCTTTTGTGCAATGGAAATACAGTCTGAGTCCGCGACTTTCTACCATCATTGGTGTGCACGGTCAGTATTTCAGTTTAAATCATTCGTTCAGTATAGAGCCACGCTTCTCTATCAAATATCAGTTGAAAGAAAACCAGTCTATTGCATTCGGCACGGGTTTACACTCGCAAACATTGCCCACCTATCAATACTTCTTGCAAGATGATAACGGCAAACTCTACAACAAGAATTTAGATTTCATGCGCAGCTTTCATGTAGTGCTTGGTTACGATGTTTTCTTTAAAAAAGACATTCGCATAAAAGCCGAAATTTATTTCCAGCAATTGTGGAGTATACCGGTTGATACTTTCCCATCCAGCTACAACATGCTGAACGAAGGCAGCGGCTTCGACCGTTTCTTTCCGGTCAAATTGAGCAGCAGCGGTTTAGGCAGAAACATGGGTATTGAGTTCACACTCGAAAAATTCTTCACCCATAACTGGTTCTTCATGTTCAGCGGCTCGCTTTACGATTCACGTTTACGCGCCAGCGATGGTAAGTGGTACAACAGCGATTTCAATGGCAATTACATCTTAAACGCACTCGGCACTAAAGAATTTAAGTGGGGTAAAAAGCGAATCAATACTATTGGCATAGGAGGGAAGATTACCTTCGGTGGCGGACAGCGCTACACGCCTTACGACACTACACTTTCGCAACTGCACGAAGACCCGGTGGTACAGGATAAGGAGCGGAATAAAAGTCAGTTCAAACCATATTTCCGTTTCGATATTAAACTCAACTACCGCTGCAACACGCGCAGGTTTACCCATGAGGTGGGCATTGATTTAGTAAACGTGGCCCAATACAAAAACGTGCTGCGTATTCAATACGTTAGCCCTTCGCAACCAGCAAAGGAAGTTTATCAGTTGGGTTTCCTTCCTTTGTTCTACTACCGCTTAGATTTTTGGTTGGGCAAAAGGAATTGGTAAAGAAATAGCAGCCTTTACTGCCACAAACTACATTTCTGTCACACCGCTCCGAAATTTTTTCACTTCAAGACCCTTATAAACAGTCATTCTCTGCCAAAACTGCACTAAGTTTTATATGGCACAAACTCTGTTACATTCGCGCCTCGAAAGAAATTAGTTAACTAAATAAAGCATTACAAAATGGCAAAAGACAAATTAAGTATCCAACCTCTGGCCGACAGAGTTTTGGTAAAACCAGCAGAAGCAGAAACAAAAACAGCAGGCGGAATTATTATTCCTGACAGTGCAAAAGAAAAACCACAACGCGGAACGGTAGTAGCGGCAGGTCCCGGTAAAAAAGACGAACCAACTACAGTAAAAGTGGGCGACACTATCCTTTACGGGAAATATTCAGGCACTGAATTAGCTGTTGACGGACAAGATTATCTCATTATGAGAGAGTCAGATATTTTCGCAATTCTTTGAGAAATTTAATTACTAATTACTAACTACTAAATACTCTATAAAAATGGCAAAACTCATTCTATTCGAAAAAGACGCTCGCGACAAGCTGAAAATTGGCGTTGACAAATTAGCGAACGCAGTAAAAGTTACACTCGGACCAAAAGGCCGTAACGTAATTATCGACAAAAAATACGGTGCTCCTTCTATTACAAAAGACGGTGTATCGGTAGCAAAAGAAATTGAACTCGAAGACCCAATCGAAAACATGGGTGCACAAATGTGCAAAGAAGTAGCTTCTAAAACAGCTGACCAGGCTGGTGACGGAACTACTACTGCAACCGTATTGGCGCAGGCAATTGTTGGCCCTGGCTTAAAGGCTCTGGCAAGCGGTGCAAACCCAATGGATTTGAAACGCGGTATCGACAAAGCGGTTAAAGCTATTGTGGCTAATCTTCAAAAGCAATCAGAAAATGTTGGGAAAGATTTTAGCAAGATTGAGCAGGTAGCATCTATTTCGGCAAACAACGATAACGAAATAGGCAAAATGATTGCCGATGCAATGAAGAAGGTAGGAACCGAAGGTGTTATTACAGTAGAAGAAGCTAAAGGAACTGAAACAGAAGTGAAGACCGTAGAAGGTATGCAATTCGACCGCGGTTATCTTTCTCCATACTTCGTTACTAATCCTGAAACAATGGAAGCTGAATTAGAATCGGCTTACATCTTGATTTACGAAAAGAAGATTTCGAACATGCGCGAGTTACTTCCTATTTTGGAAAAAACAGCACAGGCAGGTCGTCCTCTTTTAATTATATCTGAAGAAGTAGATGGTGAAGCATTGGCAACATTGGTGGTAAATAAATTGCGTGGCACTATTAAAGTTGCCGCAGTTAAAGCTCCGGGCTTTGGCGACCGCAGAAAAGAAATGTTGAAAGACATTGCTATCCTCACAGGTGGTATCTGCATTAGCGAGGAAATGGGTTACAAACTCGAAAACGCTGACCTTTCTTACCTCGGACAAGCGGAGAAGATTGTGATTGACAAAGACAACACAACTATCGTAAACGGTAAAGGCGAAAAAGAATTGATTGTAGGCCGTGTAGCTGAAATTAAAGCACAAATCGAAAAAACAACTTCTGATTACGACCGCGAAAAATTGCAAGAGCGTTTAGCTAAATTATCAGGTGGTGTGGCTGTTCTTTACATAGGTGCTCCTACTGAAGTTGAAATGAAAGAAAAGAAAGACCGTGTGGACGATGCATTGCATGCAACACGCGCTGCTGTTCAGGAAGGTATTGTAGCCGGTGGTGGTGTAGCTTACATTCGTGCGCAGTCAAGTTTAGAAAAACTGAAAGGTGAAAATGATGATGAAACTACAGGTATTGCTATTGTTCGTAGAGCAGTGGAAGAGCCTCTTCGTCAAATTGTTTCTAACTCAGGTTTAGAAGGTTCTATCGTGGTTCAGAAAGTGCGCGAAGGCAAAGATGATTTCGGTTACAATGCAAGAACTGATGTGTATGAGAACTTGAAAAAAGCCGGAGTTATTGACCCTACTAAGGTTACGCGTATTGCCCTCGAAAACGCAGCATCTATTGCATCAATGTTATTGACAACCGAAGTTGTTATTACTGATAAGCCAGCAGAAAAAGGCGGAATGCCCGATATGAGTGGAATGGGTGGAGGAATGCCTGGCGGAATGGGTGGAATGATGTAAACGAATGCGGAATTCGGAATGCCGAATGCTGAATTAAATACGAATCCCTCGCAAATTTTGCGGGGGATTTTTTTTGTGCAAACGCAAATAAATTATCTTCATGTTTCAGTTAAATGCTCAATGAAAAATTTAGAAATATCGGTTCTGTCGGTTGAAGAGTTGCCAAACGTGGCGCGCAGTATTTTAAAGTTTGCTGAAAACAAAAAGGTGTTTGCCCTTTATGGTGATATGGGTGCGGGCAAAACAACACTCATCAAAGAAATTTGTAAGCAGCTTGGTTCCACCGATAATTTCAGCAGTCCTACTTACAGCATAGTAAACCAGTACGCGGCAAAAGAAAAAATCTATCACATCGACTTGTACCGCTTAAAGAATTTTGACGAAGCACTTGCCATAGGAATTGAAGAATATATCATTGGCGATAATTACTGTTTTATTGAATGGCCCGAATTAATTGAACGCATATTGCCCGGTGATATCGTGAAGATTGAAATGAAACCCGATGGAAATTTGCGGAATCTGTCTATCTTTAGAAATTGAAAATTCCAAACAAACATCATGTCTGAAAAGAAAAAAGATTTTGAAGGCATCGTAAGCAAACTGGGTTTGCAACCTCTCGAATCACCTTCGATGGTAGCTATGCGCAAAGCAAAATTGTTCATCGGCATTCCGAAAGAAAAAAGTTTTCAGGAACACCGCATCGGTTTAACTCCTGAATCTGTTCGCACATTAGTTGCTAACGGTCACCGCATATTAATTGAGCGCGGTGCAGGAAACGATTCTCACTTTTCCGATAACGATTATTCTGAAGCAGGCGCAGAAATTACCGATAGCGCAGAGGAAGTTTTTAAATCAGATGTCATCATCAAAATTGCGCCAGTTCAAATTGATGAAATTGAAATGATGCAGGTAAATCAAACCCTAATTTCACCTATTCACTTGCCTACTTTAAAGAAAGAATATATCCAGTTGCTGATGAAGAAAAAAGTAACTGCGCTGGCTTATGAATATACCAACGATGATGCAGGGCGTTTTCCTTTTGTGCGCGCCATGAGCGAAATTGCGGGCAACAGTGTCATTCTTTTAGCAGCTGAATTTTTAAGCAACGCCAATGAAGGAAAAGGAATTTTACTCGGTGGTATTTCAGGAGTGCCGCCTGCAAAGGTTGTTATTCTTGGTGCAGGAGTAGTTGGTGTTTTTGCTGCGCGCGCGGCTATTGGTTTAGGTGCTATTATTTCTGTTTTCGATAACAACGTTTTTAAACTTCAGCGCTTACAGGAAAAAGTAAACACGCGTGTTTTTACTTCTACTATTTCACCCGTTATTCTTGAACAGGAATTGCGAAGTGCCGATGTAGCTATTGGTGCTATTCATTCTAAACAGGGAAGAACGCCTGTTATAGTTACCGAAGAAATGGTGGCTAAAATGAAACCCGGCAGCGTGGTTATTGATGTAAGTATTGACCAGGGCGGCTGTTTCGAAACTTCTGAAATTACTTCACATGCTGAACCTACTTTTAAAAAATTTGATGTAACGCACTATTGCGTTCCTAATATTCCTTCGCGTGTTTCGCGTACCGCTTCGTATGCGTTTAGTAATATTATTACACCCATTCTTTTGCGTTGCGGTGAACTGAGCGGCATGAAACATTTAATTTACGAAGACAAAGGAATTCGAAACGGCATCTACCTTTACAAAGGAAACCTGACGAATGAAAACCTTTCTTCCATGTTTGGAATAAAGAGCAGCAATTTGGAATTGTTGTTTGCTACCAACTTGTAATAATTTTAAGTGACATTTTTTGTGGAAAGAAAAATTCGCTCCTATGCAACACATGGCCTGTTTTAACCGACATTTAAATGACAATGTTTTCTTAAGGACAAGATTTGTTTATTTTAGCATATAACACTACCAATAACCCTGTTCGATGATGAAAAAAAATTTACTCTTCACGTTTTTTATTCTTTTTACAACCCTTGCTTACACGCAATGCGTAACTAACGTAAACTTCAATACCTGGCAGCAGGGCGGACAACCCGGTAACGGAAACTGGTCGGTGCAAGGAGGAGGCACGCAGGTTTATCAAAGCGTAAATGGAAATCCATCTTTTTTTCTTTCGCCATTTTCTTTAATGAACGTTCACGTAAGCGGTCAGTTCAGAAGTACTGATAGTGATGATGATTATTTAGGATTCGTGTTCAGTTTTTTGAACCCATTAGGAGCTACTGATTCATTTGATTGTTTTTTGTATGACTGGAAACAAGGGCAACAAGGTGGAGCACCAAGTGGCATGTCGCTTGACCGAGTAAAAGGTGTTATACCAGCAGGGCAATACCAAACTGTGTTTTGGGATCATACGAATACCCCCGAATTTACCGTTTTACAAAATACTTTTGGCGGTCCGGGTTGGATTCAAGGCAATAACCACAACTTTGATTTATATCTCACCTACACGCGCGCAACAATTTGGGTAGATGGGGTGCAAAAATTCGATTGGCAGGACTGTTATCTTCCCGGAAGATTCGGTTTTTATAACCTTTCGCAACGCGATTGTTACTACAGTAATTTTCAATACGATTTGTTTGCAGATTTCGCTTATGCGGACCAAGGAGTTTGCCTTGGGCAGTCAGCTCCGTTTGATTTTGTAAATGCCTGTGTTACCTCTAACATTGGTCAATACCAAAGTTTAACATGGAATTTTGGAGATGGAACAACACTGGTAAATAATAGTCCCACACTGGCAAATGTAAACGTAACACATACTTACGCTACTGCAGGAATTTTTACGGCTACCATGACTATCGTTGATTTCAACGGTTGTTCTTATACAGCCAGCCACCAGGTAAATGTACATGGTCCAATTGTTTTAAATCCAACTACCGTTCAACCGCTTTGTAACGGAGCCAGTAACGGTAGTATATCATTAGCTCCTACCGGTGGCTTTGGAAATTTTACTTATAGCTGGAATGGTGGTGCAAACACGCAACAAAATTGGCCTGGCAGACCCGCAGGAACTTACACAGTTACAGTAACCGATGGAATTTGTGTCACCTCAGGTCAGTTTACATTAAATCAACCTTCAGCTGTTACTGCAGTTGTTAGCCATACCGATGCTCACTGCGGTGTTAATGATGGAACAGCAACTATTACAATTTCTGGAGGAACGGGACCTTATTATGGAACACCAATTCCAACGGCAGTAAACTGGGGAGTCGGTCACGTAGGAACGAGTGTAGCGGGATTAGGTGCTGGTATCTACATTGCTGATTTTCGCGATGCAAATGGTTGCTCTTCCTTGCTTCAATATAGCCAAACGGTTATTTCTTTACCGTGTGGTATTAGTTCTACTATTGCTTCCACTAACGTAAGTTGTGTAGGAGGAAATAATGGTACTGCTACACTTACTGTAACAGGCGGTACTGCTCCCATCAACATAAGTTGGAGCAACGGAATGTCGGGCGCAGCTATAAGCGGATTAACAGCGGGAGTTTACACTTACAATTACACCGATGCAAATCCGCTTCACGCATTTAACGGAAGTGTAACTATTCAACAGCCTACTCTGCCTATGGTGGTGACATTAGCACAAGTAGGTATTTCATGTCCCGGCTCTAATGATGGTCAGGCAATAGCTTCGGTAACATCAGGCGGTGTGCCTCCTTATACGTATACCTGGAGCGGAGGTCATCCGAATAATCCCGTAGCTACTGGTCTGTCACCGGGAACAATTACAATTACCGTTACAGATTCAAAAGGATGTACCGCTTCTGCCAATGTAAACGTATCAGGTGTTTCCTCCTTGGTTGCATCTACAACTACAATAAAGGATAGCTGTTACCATTCAGGAAAAGGAAGTGTGACGGTTCATACTACAGGCGGAAGTCCGCCATATGCATATTCGTGGAATAATTTTGCAACAGACACTTCAAATACAAATATCATTTCGGGTACCTATACGGTTACCATTACAGATAACAACGGATGTACTGCAACTTCAACAGGAACTGTTACAGGTCCTATAGCTCCTTTAACTTCTACTTATGTAAAAACAGATATTAATTGTTTTGGAAACACAACGGGTGCATTTAATGTAACCCCGGCTGGTGGAACTCCCGGTTATACTTTTGTGTGGAGCCCTGCATCGCTTTCAGGAACAAATCCCACAGGTTTAACTGCTGGCATTTATAATTATACCATTACCGATTCATATGGATGCAGAATAGTTGACGGTGATACTTTACGTGAACCTGCGGCTGCATTAACAGCAGTAACTTCGCATACAAATGTTACCTGCAACGGAGCAAACAATGGTTCAGTTACGATTACTATAGCAGGAGGAACTCCGGCTTATTCTTATTTAGGAAATCCAATTCCTGCAGGAACAAATACAATTTCGAATCTTCCTCCAAATACTTATGCTGGGAATGTGGTTGATTCAAAAGGATGTACAGTAGCCGTTACCGAAACTATAATACAACCAACTGTTCTTACACTTAGCGAAACGCATGTGAATGTTCTTTGTAATGGTGCTTTAACCGGCTCTATCAATTTAACTCCTGGCGGTGGAACACCGAATTATTCTTACCTCTGGAATGATGCCAGCACTTTACAAAACAGAACCAATCTTGCTGCCGCTACTTATACGGTAACTCTTACCGACAATAATTTATGCACTGCAACGGCAAGTATTACCATTACTCAACCCGCTTTGCTTACTGTTAGTGAAACACACGTAAATGTTTTGTGCAACGCTGCCACAACAGGTTCCATAAATCTTACTCCCGCAGGCGGAACTCCGAATTATACTTACTTTTGGAACGATGCAAATACTTTGCAAAACAGAACCAATCTTGCCGCGGCTACTTACAATGTAACTGTAACTGACAATGTGCTTTGTACAGTTACTGCAACTATCACCATTACTCAACCTACCGCTTTATCGGTTACTACTTCGCATACCAATGTTACTTGTAACGGTGCTAACAACGGAACTGTAACTGTAACTATTGGCGGAGGAACTCCACCTTATTCTTATCTCGGTAATCCTATTCCTGCGGGAACAACTACAATTCCAGGTTTAGCTCCTGCTACTTACGCAGGAAATGTGTTAGATGCTAATGGTTGCAGTGTCGCAGTTTCTGAAACTATTACTCAACCTGCTGTTCTTACCCTAAGCGAAACACATGTAAACGTAGTTTGTAATGGTGCATTAACCGGCTCTATCAATTTAACGCCTGGTGGTGGAACACCTAACTATACTTATCTATGGAACGATGTAAGCACTTTACAAAACAGAACCAACCTTGCTGCTGCTAGTTATACGGTAACACTTACCGACAATAACTTATGCACTGTCTCGGTAAGTATTACAGTTACCCAACCTACTGCTGTTACAGTTAGCGAAACGCACGTAAACGTTTTGTGCAATGCCGGAACTACTGGTTCAATCAATCTTACTCCGGGTGGTGGAACTCCCGGCTACACTTATTTATGGAATGATGCGACCACTTTGCAAAACAGAACCAATCTTGCTGCTGCTACTTACAATGTAACTGTAACTGACAACGTCCTTTGCACGGTTGCTACAACTATTACTATTACTCAACCTACTGCTTTAGTAGTTACTACTTCGCATACCAATGTAACCTGTAATGGTGCTAACAACGGAACGGTAACTGTAAACATAGGCGGTGGAACACCCCCTTATTCTTATCTTGGGAATCCCATTCCCGCGGGCACAACAACTATTCCCGCTTTAGCTCCAGCTACTTATGCAGGAAACGTTTTGGATGCCAATGGTTGCAGTGTTGCTGTTTCTGAAACTATTACTGAGCCCGGTCCTCAAAGTGCAACAGTTACAGGAACTAACAATCCGTGCTTTGGCGCTACACAAGGAACTGCCCAAGCGGTTTTTGTGAATGCAACAGGAGTTGTAGGATATAGCTGGACAGGCGGGTTAACAGGTGCAAACATTACCAATCTTGCTGCAGGTGTTTATGATATTACTTGTACTGATGCAAACTTGTGCACGGTTTCGGGTAGCTATACAGTTACCCAACCCGCAGTTGTTAATCTTACTGTGGTTACCGTTGATGCCGTTTGTTTTGGAGGAACAGGAAGTGCAACTGCTACACCTAATGGTGGAACAGGACCTTTCAGTTATACATGGAGTGGTTCTCCAATTACAATTAGTGTAGCTCCTTTACTTGCAGGAAATTTTACAGTTACTTCTACTGATGCAAATACTTGTCAGCAAACGGGTTCGGGAACAATCAATCAACCTACTGCTATTTCTGTTACAGAAGCGCATGTGAATGTTGCATGTTTTGGAAATTCAACCGGTTCAGTAACATTAACTACAACCGGAGGAACAGGACCTAATTATACTTACGTATGGAGTCCAAATGTTTCAGTTACAAATTCTGCAACAGCAATTGCTGCTGCTAATTATTCTATAACTGTTACTGACCAGGCAGCTTGCACCGCTACTATTACTTCACTTGTTTCGCAACCTGCTGCAGCACTTTCAGCTTCTGCTGTTGCGCAAAATATTTCATGTTTTGGTTTGAATGATGGAAGCGTAACCGTAACTGCCGCTGGTGGAACTACGAACTATTCTTACACATGGAATCCGAATGTGAGTGCAACGAATGTTGCCAATGCACTCAGCGCAAATACTTATTCCATTACTGTAACAGATGCAAACCTTTGTACGGCTTCTGCAAGTGCAACAGTGGTAGAGCCAACGCAAATCGTATTGACTACGACAAAAACAGATTTGCTTTGCTATCAAGTAAACACTGGTGTGGCAACGGTTAATGCAGTTGGTGGAACACCGAGTTATACTTACACATGGAGTCCTAACGTAAGCAGTTCGAATACTGCTTCAGCTTTGGCGGCAGGTAATTATAATATTACAGTTACCGATAACAGTTCTTGCACCGCTTCTACTTTAATTACTTTAATTGAGCCAACACAATTGGTCAGCAACCCTGCACATACTGATAACTCTTGCTTTGGAAATACCAATGCAGTAATTGCTGTGAACGCTGGCGGAGGAACTCCTGCATATACTTATCAGTGGAATCCAAATGTGAGCGCTACTGATTCTGCTTTGAATTTGGTTGCAGGTAATTATTCATTTACTGTAACAGATAACAATGCATGCACTGTTACTCAAAGTGTAACTATACTTTCACCTGCTGTGCTTAATGTAACTGCAGTAGCCACTGATGCAAATTGCTTTGGTGATTTGAACGGAACAATTACTACCACCGCAACAGGCGGAACTAATCCTTATAACTTCTCCATTACTAATGACGGAATCAATTTCGTAAATTTAGCAAGCGGACAGTTTACGGGATTGGCGACTTCTGTTTATTCTGTTTATGTAACCGATGCGAATGCCTGTATTGATTCAACCGTTTCAACGGTAAACGAGCCTGCACAAATTACTGACATAGTTTTAGCAAAGAATGTTACCTGTTATCATTACACCAACGGGCAGTTAAATTTTATTGCTTCAGGCGGAGTAGCGGGTTACACTTTCTCACTTTCAAATGGAACGCAAAACAGCAGCGGTGTGTTTACTCCTTTAATTGCGGGTGTGTTTGATGTGATTATTACTGATTCTCATAATTGCACTATTGCCGATAACGCAACAATCACTGAGCCTGATTCAGTTCAAATAACAGTGACACCAGACCCGGTTGAAGTAAACCTTGGCGAGAGTTTGCAATTGCAAACGAGCAATAATCAAACAGGCACTATTACTTATAACTGGCAACCTGCTTTTGGCTTATCGTGTTACGATTGCGCTGCACCTGTATTCAGTGGCAACTATTCACAGAGTTATACTGTGGTAATGATTACCGATTCAGGATGCATAGGCACCAGCACTGTAAACGTTACTGTTGTTCCTAAGTATGATGTGTTCATTCCGAATGTATTTACTCCTAACGGAGATGGAGTAAATGATGAGTGGCAGATCTTCGGAAACATGACCGGAATTAAACAACTAAACGTTGCGGTATTTAACCGCTGGGGCGAAAAGGTTTTTGAAAGCAACGACATTAACTTTGGTTGGAACGGAACTTACCAGGGCGAGTTTGCTCCGCCTGCTGTATATACCTACACTGCCAAATTTGTCTGGTTGAATAATCATTCAAATAATGATTATAAGGGAACATTGACATTAATTAGATAATCTTAAAAGAGCTCTGTTTCCTAGGGCTCTTTTTATATTTAGCAAATGATAAAACTGCCTTCTTCTGTTCAGGAAATTTGTTGCGATGCTACCTCACCTAATATTCCAGATACAGTTTCGTTCTTTTTTAAAAGTAGTTATCACAACGCATGCTTAAAAGGCAGAGTGCATATTGATTTCAGTCTACATGTTATTAAACAACCTATGCAGCCTTTGGGGATATGGCGCTGCCGAGTTAATTATTGGTTACGGGAAATAGTTACAGAAGTTAGTTACGAAGAAGGATTTGAATTCTACAAAGATGGTTTCAGACGCGCAATTATCGAAGCAGAAAATTTTGTGCGTAATAAATATAAACTCAATAGCATTCTTTCTCCCTTAGATGATGCAGCACTTTTAGAAAAGTACAAAGCAATTCAGGCAAAGCAGCAAGTTAGTGTGAGCCGAACTTAGATAACACTTAACTATGTTTCAATACTACAAATACTACTTACAAGTACTTGAAATTGAAATTTGGTTTGAGGTTTAATAACGATTCATAAATCAACTTTACTACATTTTCCAAGTCGTCGATGCTAACCAATTCAACGGTGGTGTGCATGTAACGAAGCGGTAATGAAATTAATGCTGACGGAATTCCGCCTTTAGTGTAAGCAAAAGCATCGGTATCAGTTCCTGTAAAACGCGAAGCTGCGTCAATCTGATAAGGAATTTTTTTCTTGTCGGCTGTTTCAACAATAAAATTGAACAACTTATTATGTACCGCTGGACCGATTGTAAGTACCGGACCTCTGCCGCTTGCAAAATCGCCCTCTACGGTTTTATCAATCATTGGTGTGGTGGTGTCGTGACAAACATCGGTAATAATAGCGCAGTCCGGATGTATAGTATGCGCTACCATTGCCGCACCGTTCAAACCAACTTCTTCTTGTACCGAGTTAACAATGTAAAGTGCAAATGGTAATTGTTTTTTATTTTCTTTTAAAAGACGCGCTACCTTTGCAATGATAAAACCACCAGCGCGGTTATCAAGTGCGCGTCCACCAAAGTATCGTTCGTTGAGTGTGAAAAATTCATCCTGATAGGTGATAACGCAACCTACGTGCACTCCAAGTGCTTCTACTTCTTTTTTACTGATACAGCCAAGGTCAAGAAAAATATTTTTCACCTCAGGTGATTGTTCTTTACTTTCTCTACGTGTGTGAATTGCTGGCCAACCAAAAACGGCAGGAATTTTTTTGCCTTTTCGAGTGTGGATCCAAACTCTTTTTGATGGAGCAATCTGATGGTCGCTACCGCCATTACGTTTTACATAAATTAAACCTTCGGGTGTTATGTAAGAAACAAACCACGAAATTTCATCGGCATGCGCTTCAATGACTACTTTAAATTTTGCAGAAGGATTCACAATGCCATAGACTGTTCCGTATGTGTCTACTTCATGCTTGTCAATGGCTGGTTTTATATAGTTCAGCCAAAGTTTTTGTCCCTCGGCTTCAAAACCTGTAGGCGAAGGATTATTGATATATGCTTCAAAAAATTTTTTGTCTTCGTCAGTCAGAATAGAAGGTTTCTTTTTTACCGTTGTTTTCTTTTTAGTAGCCATGATATAGTTTAGGGTATATTATTTATTAAAGGCAAGAATAAAGATTAGATGCAGAAAATAAAATGTAGTGGTAAGATGCCCGTGAAAGCTAGGACTTATGAATACTAATCCAGACGTTAATGTTTCCAAAATAATTTATGGCAATTACTTATGCGTCTGCGCTTCATTCATTTTCTGGAAGTAGTAATTCGCTTTTTCTGTATTGCCTTGTTGCTGATAATACATAGACAGGTTTTTCATGCGCGTAACATTGCGCGGGTTTACCTGTGCCGCCATTTCGGTGTATTGCAAAGCGCCTTGTTGGTTTTTTATTTTCAAAAAATATTGAGCGGCATTTACGTAGGCGTTTTCTGCTTTGGGATTGAGCGTAATGCAATCCATGTAATATTTGGTGGCGGAAGCAGTATCGCCTTTGGCTAAAGCAAACTTGCCCAACTGGTCGTGTGCATTAATATCGTCTGAATCCAATTCAAGTACACGCATGAAAAATAATTCGGCAGAATCCTTTTTGCCCAAGCCGTTGTAAGCCATAGCGGCATTATAAACTCCCTCTTTCGAATCGGCATCAAACTTTAATCCTTCGAGCGAATACTTTAGGGCTTTGGCATAATTATTCTGGAAATAATAAGTAGAGCCGAGGTTTATCCAGGCAATGGAATACATGGGTGTAATTTCAGTAGCTGCGCGAAAGTGTTCTTGCGCCTGCGCCAAATAACCTTTTGCCAAACTCGCATAATAACGAATGCTGTCGCGTTGTGTATTTCCATTTTGCGAAAGACGCACAGCATTGTTTGTGTTTTCGTGAAAGAGCGTAAGGGTGACATTAGCATACATCATGTTTCCTTTTGCCGACTCGGTAAGATATTCCATGTCGTGTGTATAGAGCGATACTTTATCTTTCCAATCGACATTGCGCGAAATACTCATGAACGCAAACAATACAGCAATGCTGGTGAGCACATAGCCCGCTTTTTTCGAATCGCTTTGCCATGAAAATCTTGAAGGCTCAATTTTTAAATAGCGAAACACTACTAAGCAAAGTGAAATCGTAAAACCAATGGAAGCGGAAAAAGTGAAACGCTCTGCCATTAAACCAGGAGCAGGTTTTAGCAAATTAGAGTAAGCCGCCATGTTGAGCAAATAGAAAAGAATACCAAAAGCTATAGGGTCTTTCTTTTTGATATTAAGCACAGCATATGCAAACAAAGCAAGGTGAATGAGTAGCGAAACAATAGGAAGGACAGAAAACCAATTTGCAATAGGCACATACTTAAACCCGTAATAATAAACGAGTGGATAAGGAATAATATGCAGCCATAAATACCGGCCCATGATGTATGATGCCGTAGCCGTGCGCTCAAGGAAAGTCAACTTCATATCTACCAAAGGATTTTCAAGAAGTAACATATGGCGTGTAACATGCGGTAACGACATTCGTTGTACAAAAGATATAAACGCCATCATGCCAAGCAAAGGAAGACCATAAAGAATTGCTTTTTTGATATCGAGGTTGGTAAAAAAATAAAGCGTTAACGGAAGTAAAACAATATACGGTGCAGTGGAGTGCTTGGAAAGAAAGCCCGCTACAAAACAAAGCGGATATAAAAGTGCGTAATACCATTTGCCGGTTTCATGAAAACGGAAAGCAAACCAAATGCACGAGAGAGAACCTAGGATGCTCAGCAACTCATCGCGCGATTTAATGTTGTCAACTACCTCGGTACGCAACGGATGAATTAAAAATAAAAGCGCAATGAAAAACAGGAGCCATTCACCCTGATCCACAAACCACTTTTGTAAAAGCCGATACAAAAGCACTGCAATAAGCAGGTAAAGCAAAAGACTGATGGCATGGCTCACATGCGGGTTAGCACCAAAAAACTGATGCTCCACAGCAAAAGATGCAGACACCACTGGTCGATATTCATAACCTTCGCCATCATTAGTAGTAAAAGTACGGCTCGTGAAAATTTTAGGGATGGCTCTTATTCCCTTTTCGACCAATTTGTTTTTGGTTGTAGTAAAAAATTCATCGTCAAGCGCGTAACGATTAGGAATAGAGTTGGCAAAAACAAGACTGACAATTACAAGCAAAGCAACCAGCAGTTTGTTTTTCTCAAACCACGAATTGGTTTTTATTTTTTGCGCGGGTTGAACCTTTTTCTTTTCTTTTGGTTGAGGTTTCTGCTTCATGAAACAATAATGAGTAGTTGTGTTAAGTAATAAGAAAAATGCAGAGAAACGTTCTCTGCATTTTTCAATCTGAAATCTTCAATTATTTTTTATCACCGGGATTCTTCGCTATGTTGTCGCGCATGGAAGTATCTGCCTGAATGTTTTGCATTTTGTAATAATCCATAATGCCGAGTTGCCCGTTTTTGAAGGCCTCTGCAATGGCAATAGGAATTTGTGCTTCGGCTTCAATTACTTTGGCGCGGGCTTCCTGTGCCTTGGCTTTCATTTCCTGTTCCAAGGCAATAGCCATAGCTCTGCGCTCTTCAGCACGTGCCTGTGCAATATTCTTATCGGCATTTGCCTGGTCCATTTGTAAACTTGCTCCAATGTTTTTCCCAATGTCAATATCAGCAATGTCAATCGAAAGAATTTCAAATGCAGTTCCAGAATCCAATCCTTTTGCCAACACTACTTTTGAAATGGTATCGGGATTTTCCATTACTGATTTATGTGAAGCCGCAGAGCCAATCGAAGTAACAATACCTTCGCCCACACGAGCTAAAATTGTTTCTTCGCCTGCGCCACCCACCAATTGTTTAATGTTTGCACGAACAGTAACTCGCGCTTTAGTGATTAGCTGAATACCGTCCTTTGCAACAGCTGTTACCGCAGGGCACTCAATTACTTTTGGGTTTACCGAAAGCTGCACTGCTTCAAACACATCGCGACCTGCTAAGTCAATAGCAGTTGCGGCTCTGAAATCGAGTTCAATATTTGCTTTGTCGGCACTAATGAGTGCACGAATTACTTTGCTGAGATTTCCACCCGCCAGATAATGCGCTTCGAGTAAATCGCGCTGCACAGGTATGCCTGCTTTGGTTGCAGTAACCAATGCATTTACAATAATTGAAGGCGGCACTCTGCGAAAACGCATAAACACCAACTGCAATAAACTCACATGCACATTGGCAAACTTTGCCGATAGCCAAAGTGGAATTGGCAGCAGCCAAAAGAGAATCAGAATAACCAAGACGATTATTCCTGCTAAAACATATACGGGTACTTCTGCCATGGTTTATGATTTAAATGGTTTTACAAAAATTTTATCGTTCGTAATTTTAATAATTTCCACTTCGGTTTCGCGCTGAATGTATTCGCCATTGCTGTAAATATCAATTTTGTTTCCGTCAAACATTCCTTTGCCGTTAGGGCGGAGTTCAGAAACAGTCATTCCTTTATCGCCAATGTTGTATAGATGTTTTTCCAATTCATTTACCTTTCCGGTAATCTCTGCCTTCATTGCTAATTTGTTCGACTGAATTACTTTGAACCCAGAAACAACAGCAACAGCCAGAAAAACTATTGTAGAAGCAGTGGCAATATTTCCCCATTTACTTCCATAAGTAGAATACACTAACAACACGCCTGCAATCAACGCTACACCTCCCACAATACCGAAAAGCGTAGTGCCGGGGATAAGAAATATTTCAAGAAAAATGAGAACTAATCCAACTAGAATAATAGCGATGATTATACCAAGTGTCATAAAGCGAATGTAGAAGTAAATATGAAGAAACACAGACGGGATAGGTGGATGTTCATTTCCTTTCAGCATTTGTTCCAATAAAAATAAAATGTAACCTTGTCATTCATACAAATTACTAAAACTATCCACTGATTAAATGGTTTTCAGCAGCATTACTTTTCTTCTGTATTTTCTGCCTGTTTTTCTCACGCTCTATTTCTTAGCAGATGTAAAGTTCAAGAATCTTATTGTGCTCTTTGGCAGTATTCTGTTTTACAGTTGGGGTGCACCGCTATTCATTTTTGTAATTCTCGGCACTACGTTTTTAGATTTTCATTTGGTAAAGTGGATGCATAATTCTCAAAAGAGTTGGCAGAAGAAGTTGTTGCTTACTATTTCTGTTTGCATGAATTTGGGTTTGCTCTTTTATTTCAAGTACTCATTCTTTCTTATTGATAACATCAACGAAATTCTTCACCTTGCAGGGCAGAAGAACATTGTGTGGGAAAAGATAGCGCTGCCTATCGGCATTTCGTTCTTCACTTTCGAATCGCTTACCTACGTAGTAGATGTTTATCGCGGAGTTCATGCGCCACTTAAAAAGTTTTGGAACTATCAGCTCTACATTATTCTGTTTCCAAAATTAATTGCAGGACCTATTGTTCGCTACCACGACATTGCTGACCAAATTACCAACCGATTTGAGAAAGATGGAATTGACAATAAATTGGCGGGGCTTTACCGTTTCATTCTTGGTTTGAGTAAGAAAGTGATTATCGCAAATTCAGTAGCTGCATTTGCCGATAAAATTTTCCAAAGCGATTTACATCAATTGCCTACATCTTCTGCATGGCTTGGTATTCTTTGTTACACATTTCAGATTTACTTCGATTTTTCGGGTTACTCCGATATGGCTATTGGCATTTTGAAAATGTTGGGTTTCAACATCAATGAAAATTTTAATCACCCTTACACTGCAAATTCTATTACTGATTTTTGGCGCAGATGGCATATGTCGTTAGGTGCATGGATGCGCAACTACCTTTACATTCCTTTGGGTGGTAATCGTGTTACTTCAAAATGGCGATTGTATTTTAATCTGTGGTTGGTCTTTTTGGCTTCAGGTTTATGGCATGGTGCTTCGTGGAATTTTGTAATCTGGGGAGCGTATCATGGTTTGTGGCTGGTGCTGGAGCGTTCGTTCTTATTGAAACTGTATGAAAGAATCTGGAATCCTCTTCGTGCCGTTCTTACTTTTTTTATTGTGGTAATTGGCTGGGTATTTTTCAGAGTAGATACTTTTGATAATGCGTTGACTTTCCTGCAAAGATTATTTGTGTTTGATACGCATGTAGCTACCATTCTATTCACTCCTGAATTGATTTTCTATTTCGTGTTGGCTGTGTTCTTTAGTTTTATAGGTCTCAGTTCGTTTGGCAAAAAATTATCTGCCCGTTTTTATAAAGAAGTTTATTCCACAAAAGAAGCATCGGTATGGGTATTGATAACATTAGTTCTTTTAATTCTCAATATTAGTTTCCTCGCCTCAAAAGGTTTTAACCCGTTTATCTATTTCCGTTTTTAATGAAAAACATCAGCGTAAAAAATCTTCTTCTTGTTCCGTTTTTTGTTCTGCTTTGGGGACCCATCCTACAAGATAATTTGCATATTTTTAAAGGTGGTGAATTGAAGGGCTCTTATACACTACCATCTGATATAACCTTCGATTTTAAAAACTGGTTTGATGGGAGTTACCCTGAAAAGAAAGGTGAGTTTCTGAGCTACTGCTTCGGTATAAGACCCGACTTTGTAAGAATTTACAATCAACTAAAGTTCTGGACTTTTAAAACTTCGGTGAATGAAAATGTGGTGATTGGTAAAGAGAATTATCTCTACGAACAGAATTATATCAACGAATATTACGGAACAAACTACGTAGGCGAAGAAAAAATCAACAATGACATTCACGATTTAAAAGAGTTGCAGGACACACTTGCTGCACGGGGAATTCTGCTCTATACTGTTTTTGCTCCGGGCAAAGGTTCATTCTATCCTGAGTTTATTCCCGAAAGTGCGCGTAAGCCAATGCAGCCTAACACCAATTACTCGTCCTATATTTCTGCCTGCAAAAAATCAGGAATAAATTTTCTTGATTTCAGAACCTGGTTTTTAGCCATGAAAGACACTTCGCGTTACCGTTTGTTTCCGCGTTGTGGAGTTCATTGGAGTTTATATGGCGACTACCTTGCTCTTGATTCAATGGTTCATTATGTAGAAGCAAAAACAGGAAAGAATTTGCCCGATTTAAAACTCGATTCTGTTCAGTTAAGTAATATTCCTCGCAGTAGAGATTATGATGCAGGAGAAGGATTAAACTTAATTACTCCACTTTACGGCAACGATACTTTGGCTTATCCTTGTTACTCAGTGGACTGGAAAGAACACGACCAAATGGCTAGCCTCACAATTGCAGACAGTTACTACTTTATTATGTATGGCATTACGGCACCCGTAGTTTTTAGAGAAGTAGATTTCTGGTATTATTTCAATGAATGGTGGTCATACTATGGACATAAGTCCACCAAGGGGGAAATTAAAGATGAGATTTTGAAACATCAGGTGGTTTGTCTAATGTTTACTGATGCCAGTCTTTCTGCTTTCCCATTTGGCTTTTTACAAGCCTCACTTAAAGCGTTTAAGAACAATAAGTAGAGGCATATTTAAAAGCTATTTTCATTGAGCAAAAATGCAAAACCACAGAGTAAAAACCTTCCTTCTTATTCCGTTTTTCATTTTGCTTTGGTTTCCATTAGTGCAAGATAAATTGCACATTTTTAAAGGAGGCGAACTGAAAGGCAATATAGAATATCCGTCTGATATTACTTTTGATTTTAAAAATTGGTTTGACGGCTCTTATTCTGAAAAGAAGGGCGAGTATTTGAAATCATGTTTTGGTTTGAGAGCAGATTTTACAAGAATCTATAACCAAATTAAATATTCAATTTTCAAAAGAGCTGAAAATGAAGACTTGATAATTGGGAAGCAAAATTATTTCTATGAGAAAGACTACATTGATGAGTATTACGGAACCAATTTTGTTGGGCAGCAAAAAATTGATTCGAATGTTCGTGATCTGAAAGAATTGCAGGATACACTTACCGCTCACGGTATTTTATTGTTTACAGTTTTTGCACCAGGCAAGGGTTCATTCTATCCTGAATATTTTCCTGAAAGAGTTAAACGACCAATGCAGACTCACACAAATTATTCTTCTTATATCTCCTCTTGCAAAAAGGAGGAAGTGAACTTTCTCGATTTCAAAGTTTGGTTTCAGGCAATGAAAGATACTTCGCGTTTTAAGCTATTTCCTCGTGGTGGTTTGCACTGGAGTATTTATGGCGATTGCATTGCTTTTGATTCTATTACTCGCTATGTTGAAACAAAAACCGGAAAAAATTTACCGAACTTAAAGCTTGATTCTATTCAGCTTAGTAACAAGCCACGTAGGCGAGACTATGATGCAGGTGACGTGATGAATCTGATAACAGAGTTTCATAACGATACACTCGCTTATCCATTTTATTCGAGTAATAGGGAAAGGAAAGATGAACTTTCATTCTTAAATGTAGGGGATAGTTATTTTTTTGAAATTTGTGATGGACCTGCACCATTAGTTTTTAAGGAAGTGGACTTTTGGTTCTATTTCAAAAGCTTTTGGTCGTTGCATGGCCATAACGCCAGCCGTGAAAATGTGAAAGATGAAATTTTAAAACACGATGTTGTTTGCTTGTTATATACCGATGCTTATCTGACAGTTTTCGGTTCAGGCTTTATTCATGAAGCGCTGGTAGCATTTAAAAATAACAAGTAGTAACCCCTCTACAACTTCTGAATCTTCTCTACCAATACTTCTATCTTCTCATTCACAGGATTAAAGACAAAATGCGCTTGTTCATAAAACGGCAATCGCTCTTTCAGTTTTTCGCTGATGAAAGTTTTTAATCCTTCTTCATCTAATCCTTTGAGCAATGGTCTTTGGTCTAAATCAGTATTTTTTAATCTGCTCAACAAAACACCTTCATCTACTTGTATAAAAACGACAGTGCCGTTTTGTTTCATCCAATCTATGTTATTGAAGTAACAAGGAGTTCCTCCACCTGTAGAGACTAAACTGTTTCCGATTGAAATTGATTTCAAAGTTTCGCTTTCTGTTTTGCGGAAATAGTCAAACCCTTTTAATTCAATCAAACTGTTGATGCTTTCAACTTTGTTCGCAATACAAATCTTTTCGTCTAAGTCAATAAAGTTCAACTTTAGTTTTGCCGCCAGCTTTTTACCAAAAGTTGTTTTGCCCGAACCCATAAAGCCAATGAGAAAGACTGTCATCTTGCGAATGTAAGTTTTGCAGAATCACATCCAATTTCAATACTATTGTTTTTGAAAAATAAATCTATGCCCGAGTTCGATAAACTATGGAACTATTCCAACCCCGCTGAAACAGAAATTAAATTTCGTGAAGTGCTGAAAGATTCTTCACCCGAAAAAAATCTTTCAGAACATCTGCAACTGCTTACACAAATTGCAAGAACTTACAGCTTACGTGGCATGTTCACCGAAGCGCATGAAACTTTAAATGAAGTGGAGAAACAATTGTTGGCATCCAACGACTTAGCACATGCGCGGTATCATTTGGAACGCGGAAGAACCTTTAATTCATCGGGCAAAAAGACAGAAGCGAAGCTGCATTTTGAAACTGCAAAAAATATTGCGACCGAAGTAGGAGAGGACTTCTATACCATTGATGCTATTCACATGCTCGCCATTGTTGCACCACCCGAAGTAGCAACTGCTTTAAATGAAGAAGGAATTCTGTTTGCTGAAAACTCAAAACAGGAACAAGCAAAAAACTGGTTAGGTGCTTTATACAATAATCTCGGCTGGGCTTACTTCGATAAAAAGGAATATGAAAAAGCGTTGAGCATTTTTTTGCGTGCGTTGAAGTGGAGAGAAGAAAAACAAGAA
Source organism: Bacteroidota bacterium (assembly GCA_947476645.1). GTDB lineage: Bacteria > Bacteroidota > Bacteroidia > Chitinophagales > LD1 > Bog-950. The sequence continues at coordinate 8,254 of CANJRM010000023.1, read as the reverse complement.
CCATCTTCCATATTTTTGGCGAAGTGGTGTGTAGCGCGCGCACTTCGCGCTTTGAATAAAACAGAAGAAGCACTCAAAGTTCAACTCGCTTTGTTTGAAGAATCAGTAACCACCGGGCACAACGATGGTTATGTGCACGAAGAATTGGGAGAATTATTTTTGCTGAAACACGAGAAGCAGAAATCATCTTTCCACTTTGAAAAAGCGTATGAACTTCTTTCAACAGATAGATATCTGCAAGAAAATGAAAAGGAAAGATTGGAAAGGATGAGAGAACTTTCTAAGCAATAGAAAAATCTATTTCTCCGAAATCTGAGTAGCCGCAGAATTTATTTTCAAAGTAACCGTAGTTGGTTTTACCTCGGCACAGGCAGTTGGTTTGCCGTTTACCACAATACAAACTACATCATTTGTTTTCAGATAAAGTTTGTTTTTGCTTAATCCGCCCATAGCATTGGGCTTCGGGTTTTTCAAATCTTCTTTATGTCCTGCAAAAACCATTACGCTTCCTTCGTGGTCGTTTTGTAGAGTGATGGTAATATCTCTTGGCGGTGCTATAACAGTTTTCGCTTTTGTTGAAGTAGTTTTTTTACTGCTTGATTTTGTTTTAGCTTTAGTGGTTTGAGCAAAAGAGTTTTCAGTTGCTAAAACTAATACTGCAAATGCGAATAAAATTTTGAAGGAAGTTTTCATTGCAATTTATTTTCTAGGTAACCAGTTTACTTCTTCTGCGCCTAAATCTTTCGCCATTTTGCGCGAAAGCGTAAACAGATAATCGGAAAGGCGATTGAGATATTTAATAGTAAGCGGATGAACATCTACCGACTGATGAAGTGCTACACACAAACGCTCGGCACGTCTGCAAACCGTTCTCGCCAAATGACAATACGAAACAAATACGTGACCGCCCGGCAAAACAAAATTACGAAGGGGGTCTAATTCTTCATCCATTTTGTCAATGGCTTTTTCTAAAAGTTCAATATCAGCTTCGTCCAGGTCAGGTGTTTTTAGTTTTGAATTATCGGGGTCAGCTGCCAGTGTAGCACCAAGCGTAAACAATCTGTCCTGAACTTCCTTTAATAAATCTTTAGTTGAATTTTCAGTTTGCACATCGCGCAATAAACCAATCCAACTGTTTAATTCATCCACTGTTCCATAAGCATCAATCCGCAATTCGCTTTTCAAAACTCTTCTTCCCCCAAAGAGAGAGGTTTCGCCTATGTCGCCAGTCTTAGTGTAAATTTTCATGGTGGTTTATGTTACACAGGAATTCAGTAAATCAGTAAATCGGTTAAATGCATTTGCGGGTTTCCTGATTTCCTGATTCCCTGTTTTACTGTTCTATCTCGTTTCAAAATTCAAATGTTCGGCACTCATTCTTACAGGAACATTTTCCAAATCGCTTTCCACTAAACCATCGCGCAAACGCAAAATTCTGCGCGCGTGTTTGGCAATATCTTCTTCGTGCGTTACAATAATTACGGTGTTGCCTTTGCTGCTTATCTCTTCCATAATCGCCATAATTTCGTAAGAAGTTTTAGTATCGAGATTTCCTGTGGGTTCATCGGCAAGAATGATAGATGGATTATTTACGAGCGCACGAGCAATGGCTACGCGTTGACGTTGCCCGCCCGAAAGTTCATTCGGCTTGTGGTCCATTCTGTCTTTCAATCCAACCATTTCCATTACCTGCTCGGCTCGTTGTGTGCGTTCAACTTTACTCATTCCTGCATAAACCATTGGCAGAGCAACATTTTCTAATGAAGTTAAGCGCGGCAAAAGATTGAAGGTTTGAAAAATGAAACCGATTTCTTTGTTGCGCACATGTGCCAGTTCATCATCTGTCATTTCCGAAACTTCGGTGTTGTTCAATTTGTATGAACCCGCAGTAGGTGAATCAAGGCAACCGAGAATATTCATCAAGGTAGATTTGCCCGAGCCCGAAGGACCCATCAACGCCACGTATTCGCCCTTGTTTATGTTCAACGAAACATCTTTGAGTGCCGCAATCAATTGCGAGCCCATGATGTATTCTTTCTTAATGTTTTTTATTTCAATGATAGATGAGTTCATAGAAGAGGATTCCGTTGCGGTTGGTTGTAATTTCTATTTTAGCGCGGTCGAAAATAAATAAACGAATGAACATAGATAACGAATTAGTTGACCGGCTTGCCGAACTTTCTAAACTGGAATTTGATGATCAATCGAAGGAAGGTATTAAGAAGGATTTGCAGAAGATTCTTGACCTTGTTCAGAAACTCGAAGAAGTAAATGTTGACGGAGTAGAGCCGCTTATTTATATGACCGATGAGAAAAATGTTTTGCGTAAAGATGTGGTAAAGGACACCGTAACAAAAGAAGAAGCATTGCAGAACGCACCACAACGCGACAGCGATTATTTTAAAGTGCCGAAGGTTATAAAGAAGTAATAATGAACAGCAAATTACCAATAGCAGTTAGCGGAGTTCGCCCCACAGGCAAGCAGCATCTCGGAAATTATTTCGGGGCGGTGAAGAATTTTGTCAAGATGCAGGACATCTTCAACGGCTATTTTTTTGTAGCAGATTATCACTCGCTCACCACACATCCTAATGCTGCTGACCTTCGTGACAAATCAAAAAATGTTGCACTCATTTATCTCGCTTGTGGGCTCGACCCGAATAAGTGTGCTTTGTATTTACAAAGCGATGTGCCACAGATTCCTGAGCTGTATCTCATCTTTAATATGCACGCTTACCTCGGAGAATTGGAGCGTGAAGCTACGTTTAAAGAAAAAGTGCGTGACCAGCCTAACAATGTGAATGCGGGCTTACTTACTTATCCTGTTTTAATGACAGTTGATATTATCATTCACAAAGCGCTGAAAGTTCCTGTAGGTAAAGACCAGCAGCAGCATGTAGAAATGAGTCGCGATTTTGTAAGACGTTTCAACAATTTATATAAGGTAGATTATTTCCCCGAGCCTGAGCCGTTTTCGTTTGCAGAAAAGTTGGTCAATGTGCCGAGTTTAGATGGAGAAGGCAAAATGAGTAAAAGCAAACCTGACCACACTTGTATTTATTTGGAGGAAGAGCCCGATGTGATTCGCAAGAAGGTGATGCGCATGGTTACGGATAGCGGACCTAAAGAACCTAATTCAGCTAAACCACTTATTATTCAAAACGTTTTTGACATGATGAAATTAGTTTCAAGCGAGGAAACCTTAAAGCAGTTTGAAGATGCTTACAACAACTGTTCGATTCGTTATGGTGATATGAAGAAACAGTTGGGCGAGGACATGGTGCTTTTCCTTTCTCCTATCCGTGAAAAAATAAAAGAGTTGAGTGCCGATGAGAAAAAGCTGTATGAAATTTTGGGTGATGGAGGCAGTAAAGCGAGAACAAGTGCAGCACAAACTTTAAAAGACGTTCGTGAAATTATAGGGCTTAAAAGTTTTTAAGCGCGAAACAATTTTTATTTTCGACCAAACACTAAGAGTAAATAGTAGTTAGTAAACAGTAAATAGTAAATAGACAATACAGAACGCAATGCTTTTCTGGTTTGTCAAAAAAAGAGTTTCAATTATGGCGAAGAAAAAACCGGCAAGCAAATCCACTCCCAAGAAACAGCCGAAACCACAACCCAAAGCAAAAGTAAAAGCGAAAGCAAAGCCTGTAGCTAAACCTAAAGCAGTGCCAAAGCCAGCTGCGAAAAAAGTAGCTGCTAAACCCGCGGCAAAAGTTGCTAATAAAAAGGCAACTGCACCTGTTGCAAAACCGATTGCAGGAAAACCTAAAAAGCCCATTAAGCACATAGCTATTGCGGGAAATATAGGAGCAGGTAAAACAACTCTCACAAAAATTCTTTCAAAACACTTTGGATGGATACCTCACTTTGAAGATGTAGAAAACAATCCATACCTCAACGATTTTTATGAAGATATGCCGCGCTGGAGTTTCAATCTGCAAGTATATTTTCTCAACTCGCGTTTCAAGCAAATTGTAGAAATTAAACAAGGAACTGAAGTGGTTATTCAGGATAGAACTATTCATGAAGATGCTATGATTTTTGCTCCCAATCTTCATGGTATGGGTTTAATGAGTACCCGTGATTTCGAAAACTACACCAAGCTTTATGAAACTATTTCTGCCTTAATCACTCCTCCCGATTTATTGATTTACCTGAAAGCATCGGTACCTACCCTTGTAAATCAAATTCAAAAACGAGGAAGAGAATATGAAGACAATCTTCGCTTGGATTATATACGCAGACTGAATGAGTATTATGAAAAATGGATAAGCACTTATAAAGAAGGTCGCTTGCTGGTAATTGATGTAGATGCTATCAACTTTGCCGAAGATGAAGAAGCACAAGGCGAAGTAATCAATAAGGTGAGAGCCGAATTGTTTGGTTTGTTCTAACCTTTTTTTACTCTTTCAATCCACTCATTCACTAACTCTTCAAGAGTAGAAAGAGAAACTGCACCGTTCCTCAGCACTACATCGTGAAACTGACGAATGTCGAACTTGTCACCCAATTCTTTTTTAGCGTGTTTGCGTAGCGAAAGAATTTTAAGCATACCGATTTTATATCCTATTGCCTGACCTGGCCATAAGAAGTAGCGTTCAATTTCATGTTCAATATCTCCCTTTGCGTTTGCGGTGTTCTTCAAAAAATAATCAATGGCTTGTTCGCGTGTCCAATGTTTGGTGTGAATACCTGCATCAACCACTAAGCGCGCAGCTCTGAAAATTTCCATGCTCAATCTTCCGAAATCAGAATAAGGGTCTTGATATTTGCCAACGTCTTTTCCCAATTGCTCGGCATACAAAGCCCAACCTTCTACATACGAAGTGAAAAATTCATGCCTTCTGAATTTCGGAACTTCCGTCAATTCCTGCGCAATGGCGATTTGCATATGATGCCCGGGAATTGCTTCGTGATAAGTCAAGGCTTCCATTTGATACTTCGGTTCGTCAGCCATGTTGTATGTATTCACATAATATCTTCCGGGGCGCGAACCATCTTCAGCAGGGTCTTCATAAAAAGCTCCACCTGCACTTTTCTCTCTGAATTCTTCCACTTTTTTTACCACTAACGATGCCTTAGGAAGAGTTGCAAATAACTCAGGTAATTTTACTCGCATACTGTCTATGTAATTATTTGCATCGGCCAATAATTTTTCTTTGCCTTTTGCATCATTTGAATATTTGAATTGCTGATCACCACGTACGAAATCAAAAAACTCCTGTAATGAATCGCTTTTGAATTTTACCTGTTTCATAATCACGCGTATTTCATCTTGTATGCGAGCCACTTCTTTCAAACCTGTCTGGTAAACTTCTTCGGGTGTCATATCAGTAGTAGTATGATAATGCAACTGACTGGCATAAAATTTATCGCCATCGGGCAGATTCCAAACGCCATTGCTGCCTTTTACTTTTGCTTTGGGTTCAAGGGCTATCCAGTAATCGAGCAATTTTTGGTAGGAAGATTTTACAGTTGTTTTTAAAACCTCATTGGCTTCAGCAATCAATTTTGCTTTTTCTGCTTTCTCAATTTTGAGTGCATTTACTTTAGAAGAAAAATCAGCAAGCAAAACATTCGAAGATTCTTTCTTATCGAGTGTTGCAATAAAATTTTTCAAATCATCAGTCACATAATGAAAGGTGAAGTGCGGTGGAACAACACCTTTAGCTTCACTCTTTTTTAAGTTGTCGAGCGTTTGCTCAAACACCATATCTACCTTTTTTAAGCGACTTAAATATGCCTGCGCATCACTTAAAGAATCAACGCGGTGAATATTGATAAGGAAAGATGGCAGATCATTATGCACGCCACCCATTTGCGTAATCTCGTAACCGTAGTGACGCCATTTCCTTCCCTCTTCGCTGCGCTTAATATCTTCCTCAAGCATTCTGAAACTGAGTTTCGTTTGATTGTCGAGCGCATCTAAATTAAATTTGCTTATTAACGAATCCACAATTGCTTTTTGAATGGCAAATTCCTTGTCGCTGTTTTCATCGCTTCTATCGCTCCAGCTATCATAGCCTGTTTTCAACCCCATAGAAGAAGCTGTTTCAGGATTGCGCGCGACTGCTTCATCAAATTTTGAGTCGAGATAGTCGTTCACTTTTTTCGATTCAGCAACGGTTTCTTCCCTCGAATAGACTTTATGTTGCAGTTTGTTTTTGCAAGATGCAAGTGTTACAACTAATGCGAGGGCAAATACTTTTTTCATAGAGCGTATTTAAAGTGAATCGAGAAATTTTAAACCAGTTTTATTCCATTGATTTTGCAAAGCCAACCTAACTGACCGGCATGAGTTCCTTCGTGTCGAATGGCATGTTGAATAATGGTCTTGATACTTTTACTCTGTGAGAATGACATACCCATAAGATTGTCTTTTTCTAAATCCTCATCGCTCAAACTGCGAATGTGCGCCATGGCTGCCTCGTGAATAATTTTGCGGTCGTCAAGAATTGTTTTTACATCTATTGTTGGTTCGTGCAATGTTCCATCGCTTCCAAAACTATAATGCTCCAGCCACTTCACATCGGGCGATTTTCCTCCTATAGCTTTGAGCAATAAAAAATCCTCGCTCCAACATAAGTGAGCATTCAGCCACGCAACGCTGTTTAGTTTCGCTCCGTTCACTTCCCAGTTTTTGTGTGGGTCAACTTCTTTCAGATTGCTGGTGTAGAATCTAACCAGACCTAAAGCCATTTCATAAGTATCGGCAAGAATATTTGCAGTAGTAGGCATAAAATTAATTTCAGGCGAAGATGAAAATTACAGCCACTTTCAGGAAATAAAAAACCCGCTGGTTAAGCGGGTTTTTTATTGTAGAATTTTAGTTCGTTCTGTGTTTGTTCAAGCGGTTAAGCGAACCATAAGTAAATCCACCTCTTCTGTGTTTCTTCAACTTAATGCGCTTTTCGCTTGAAGAAGTAGCCGAAATTTTACCCTTCTTGTCACCTAATTTTTCTTCTTGTTTAGCTAACTGATTGGCAGTTACTACAGCAATTTCTTCGGTGGTTTCAGTTGCCGGAGTATTTACAATGTCTACAGGAGGAAAGTAATAGTTGCCAGTTGTTTGATTAGAAGCAATTGCCTGATTAGGTACTGATACATCAGTGTTTCTGAAACGATTATTGTTTGAAGTTTCAGTAGCTACACCAGTTTCCTGTTGAGTCGTTCTTGAAGCAATTGTGTTCACCTTCGCAACCTGAATATGATTTACTTTTTCAAGCACAACATTTTTAGTTGTTGAAGGAACAGTTTTAGCAACAGACGGAGTTGTTTCAGTAATAGAAGCAATCGGTTTAGTTGTTTCAAGTTGTTGAGTCGAGTTGTTGCTTACCAAATAAGCAGTAACCAACGAAAGACCAATTACCGCAACACCCGCAATAAAACCAACCATAGCGCGTTTAGGTATAAGCACTAAAGGAGCAGCGGCTGCAATTGGCAATGCTTCTGATTCTAATTCCGATGAAATTCTGTTCCACATTCCAAATGGTGGTGCTACAGAATTTTCGTTCATTATCTGTTCTATCCTGCGATCAAAGTTTTTAATTTCCTTTTCCATATTGTGTCAATTTGTTTCTATAATAGTTCACGATTTGTTCTTCTAAGCGTTTTGAGTTTGCATGCCAACTCCCGCACTATCGGTAATCATTTTTTGCAGTAAATATCTGGCTCTTGCCAATTGCGATTTTGAAGTGCCTTCCGATATACCCATTAACTCTCCAATTTCTTTGTGCGAATATCCTTCAATTACATACAAGTTAAAAACAGTTCTGTACCCGTGACTTAGCTTCTGTATCATTTTCAGGATGTCTTCATATTTCAGGGTTTCAAGTGCATTGTCGTGGTAATCTTCATACGCATTCGTTCCTGAATCGTGCAACGCATACATGTTTACCTGTTTGCGATAATGTTCAATAGCAGTATTTACAAAAATTCTGCGCACCCAACCTTCAAATGAACCTTCGCCTCTGAACTTTTCGATGTTGCGATACACTTTTACGAAACCTTCCTGCAATAAGTCCTGTGCAGAGTTGTATTCGTTTGCATAACGCAGGCAAACCGAAAACATCTTAGAGGAAAGCGAGTTATACAGCATTTGCTGAAACTTGCGTTCGCCTTTCATGCAGCCCTGAATAATTTCAGTTTCGCTATGTCCTTGAAAAATAATTGCTCCCATTGGTTTGGCTTTAGGGTTAATCTAAAATAAGTTTTTTACGCCAACCTACATATATCAGACGGTAATAAG
>CANJRM010000022.1 GCA_947476645.1 Bacteroidota bacterium | reverse complement strand
TTCTGATGTAAAATCAGAAAAAATTGGGTGGTAAATCCAATATTTAGTCGATGGTTGTTTGAAAAGAATATGGGTGGAGACCATATCCGTATTGCAATCTAATAAATTGATTTTAAGCATATTATATATACTTTCATTAACTTATCGATATATGCAAAGGTACGAATAAAAAATGAATTATGCAAGAAAATTTGGAAATATATTTTATTCTTTATAAATGCGCGCTTTTGCTTGCAGCCTACCGAAATTCTTAGTATCTTTGGGTAGTTGGCTTTTACTACAGCCTAAACAAATAATGCAGCCTCTTTTTCAGCCAACTGCCTGAGTTGAGGTCAAGTCCTAAATCTTCCTAGCAGTTAGTTCGTTTTTCACTAGACCAACTATTTACTATTGAGCCTTTGATTGTAAATTATACCTATCAGCCTGTAATAGGGTTGATGCTGGTTGCTGGGGGAGTAATTACCTCCAGCTTCTGCACTAGCTAAAAACAGCAGACACAATAACATAAAAGCAGAATGATATGATACAGTGGACATCCAAATCAATACCTATGAAAACATCACCAACCCAAGTGTAGTTTCAAACATCTCTATAACCCAATGGTTGAATAAAATCAAGTATTCAACCTATACCGATAAAATAATTCAAGCAAGACACAACCCTGAGGTATATGATACCACCAAGGCCAGTCTGCCATGTGTAACCTATAACTTCCAGTATAAGGGCTACAAGAACACAAATAATACCCTTCAAAGCACTGGTGTTATATATATTGATATAGATAATCCAGAGTTTGATATTCATACCCTAGATAAAAGCAAGGTATATTCCTATTACCATTCATTTGGTGGTCATGGATATGCTATTCTGGTAAGGGTATCTGGTGTTACCCTAGATAACTTTCGTTCTACCTATACTGGTATCGTTCAGGATTTGGGCATTCAGGAGTATGTAGATATACAAGCAGCCAAGGCAACACAATACAACATAATCTCTTATGATGATAACCTTTTCATCAATGATAATGCTTTTACCTATTCAGGTATTTCTGCCCCCCCATCTATAGTAAGAAGAGAAGAAAGAAAGGCATATACCATAGATGGGGGGGCAAAATCCATTTCCATCCGTTTTGACAACATAGATGAAATACCAGTTGAAGGTGAGTATGTGGTAAATTGGGAAGGGTATGATAACATCAGATGCTTTATGCCTATAAGGAAGATTAAGAAGAACAGAAATAATACGCTAGTAGCTTATTGTGGTAACTTAGTCTATCTGAATCCTGAAATATCATTTGAGAAGGCCTACGGCATACTATCCAAGGTGAATTATAGGATATGTGAAACTCCCGTTGATGGCAACCACTTATTACGGATAGTGAAATCAGTATTTAAGTATAAGGAAGACGGAACGCTCAAGCCGATATACTTCAGAAAGAAAAGGAAGATTGTATTCTGCCAGCATAGCGAATTAACTCGTGATGAGAAGCTGGAAATATGCAGAGATGAAATTACGAAGCATTGGAAGGATAAAAGCACACAGAAGTTGTATGACATCATTGAATCGTGGGACTTCGACAAATACGGGAAGATTGCTCAAAGGAAGGTATACACGCATCATCCCATCAGCCAAAAGACGGTTGAGAAATACTGGAAATCATTTAAGGAATTGGTGAGCTACTTAAATAATGATTTAATGAAACAGAGAAATTGTGAAGACTAATCAACCGTGAAGCAATACGGGTAAACCATGTCATCGGCAATCGTTAAGTATGATTCATCATCAAGCTCGGTGAAGCAAGCTGGCATTTCACAATGCAAATCCAGATTGGCCAGAATTTCCAATTCACTCGCAGGATATTCTTGAATCGCTTTCCTGTAAGGATGTCAAAAGTTTGAATGTCTGTAATTGAATAGGATAGCTTAAGACCTTTGTATGACTTCGATTCACCTCGAAATAGCTTTAGTTGTTCAATGGCCTTGTAACGGGAATTCATTGCATTAGCAAATGAATATTCAACCGTTTCACCAAACCGATTTTCCACCTATATTTTACTGTTTGCATAACCATAAATACTAGGAGAAAATAAAAAAGCCAGCCCATTGCAGGACTGACTTCATCAACAAGCTATGCTGAGATAGCTGATTTATTTACCCACCATTGTCTCTTTCAAAGAATAGGCAATGAACAGCACATCTTTTTTGCTTTCATCATCAATATTATGCTTAGCTAATGCCGACATAATATCATCAATCACGCTCATGTATTCTCCATTGCTAATGTTCATACCTCTGTGTGCAGTTGGCATATCTCTTCCTGTGTATTGTTCGCTTCCACCACTGCCTGATGCTAAAAAGTTTATCAGATGTTCTCGGACTTTTGCAAAATGTTCTGGGTTATCCTTTAATGGCAAAAATCTTGACTTAACTGCTGGGTTGGTCATGTGAGCGTCAACAATATCATCAACAATTGCTGTGATTCCTGAAAGACCTCCAAGTCTTTCATAAAGTGATTTGGGCGATGTTGTTTCCATGTATTTTTTGAAGCAAATTAAACATAACATTATTTGATAGCAATAGGTATAGCTACTCATTTGAAGTGTAGCAAAAAGCCAGCCCTTTCGGAACTGGCTTTGCCCTTAGTTGGCGTGCCTTATTCTTTGTAATTGGAATTAAACTCCTTAAGGGTTTTCTGCAAGCTGCCGTTATCCTTGTTGTATTTCACATCATCCAGCTTCCAGCCATTTTCATTTGTCAGCAGTAAGGTATCACTCCAGTTAAGCTTATAACCTTCATTTAAGAATATTACAACTGCTTTGGCTGTGTTGTTCTCAACTTCCATTTCATCCACTTTTAATGAGCTATAGCCCTCGTATACGCTTGTAAATATCTCCCCTTCAATAAGCAATGGCTTATCAGTTGGATATTCGCTGTTGCGCACCCTTTGCAGGTCAAGCTCTTCCACTTCTTTTGCTCTGGCAATCAAATGGCTTAATTGTTTGCTAAGCAAAGTGGTATTAGCTCCCAGTTGGGAATACACATTCGGCTCTTTGTAAACAGCATTGATGGTATTGGTTATTTCTTTTTCTGCATTGTTGTTATGGCAAGATGATAAGAAGACGAGCAGCAGAAAGGTGGGGACGAAAATGTATTTCACTCTATCAAGTATAGCCGTTTTATTTATTGATATCCTGCAATCTCCTGCCGCTCGGATATTCCGCTTAGCGTATTTCTTATTGCACTACCTTCCCATGGAGAATAATCGGCAACATAAACAACGGAGAAAGAATCGTCTGAGGACTTTTCCATTTCGCTTAGGTATTTTTCCGCGTCTGCTTTAGTGTCAAATCCAGATTGATAGGTGGCAACTCCTGAAGATGGTGTGGTTTTTATGGCGTAAGTTCTTTTCATGGGATTTGAATTTGTTTGGCAAAAAAAAGAATGCTGAAACTTATAACAGGATGATATAAATCACCCTTTGATTTTCATTCCTTCCAACATCAAAATAATTGTATCCATCTTTATACGATGATTACAAACAGGAGTTTCATATCATTTCGGTTCGTATGTTGAATTGCCAGTGTAATGTCCCTTGAAGTCGTAATACTTCACATAGCTGCCTTCCTTGACAAGAATCGCAGACTGGCTTACATGCTTGACGGTATTGTTTCCTATATAAATTGAATTGCCAGTGTAATGAGCCTTGGCATCGTATATCTTGGCGTAACTACCTTCTTTAATAACGAGGTATTCATTGCTATAGCCTTCAAGAGTATTGTTACCGATATACACCGAATTACCCGTGTATTGCCCTTTATCGTTGTAAATCTTGGCATAGCTGCCCTCCACTTTTACCTCGGCAATTTGTGCTTTTAGGGTGAGGGTGGAGAGGGTAATAAAGAATAAGGCAAGAAGGTGTTTCATGCTGGTTGGTGTTGATGAAAATTAAATCGTTCTTATCAGGGTGCCGCTGGCTTTGCGTATTTCGGTTTTACCTTTGTTGGTGGTTATGGCCACATCATCACCCATCCATCTTGCGCTGGTGGCATCGCCATTGCCAATTGTTCTTTCCAGCGTTCCGCTTTCTTTACGCACTTCAACTTTCCCTTTGTTGGTGGTTATAAGCACATGGGTTTGTGCCGCATTGAAGTCTGCAAACACGGCATCGGCGTTGCCGATGTTGCGTATAAGAGTTCCAGAATCTTTGCGGACTTCTACTTTGCCGCTGTTTAATTTCAGGATGTTCATGTTTCTGTTTTGTTCAACGAAGAAATGAAAAAGGATTGAACGCACCTTCATCCCTTGATACGGATTAGCACGTTCTTGCTATGTATTCAATAGAGCATAGACGTGCTCGCGTAGTGCATCAAGGTACGCTTAAATTTTATCCGAAAAAAATCCGAAAAAAAATTTTTGAGCACAGGCAAATGGAATATCAAAATCGGAAAATTCCCCTCAGGCAGTCTTTACCATCGTCCCCTATCATATCGGAACGGGGGTAGGGCGGTAGTAAGGGCGGTAACGGGGGAGGGAAGGGAGGGCTATTCAAAAATTTCTTCAATGAATAACCCAGAAACGTAAGCCATTACATCCTTGGTGACATGCTCCGTAGGGATGATTACACCATCTTTGATTTTATAAAACCTTTCAGGCTGCCATATCTTTATATTGACCGATTCACCCAACACCTTGAATAAACAATGATTAATCAACGAAGCTCTGGTGTTCTCAATCAATACTCCGTAACCTAGGTTGCTAACCCTTGTGCCATCTTCCAGAACGAGGCTGTATTCATATATATCCTTTAGCCGTCTCCGCAGGAAGTTTTCATAGGAGCGTCCAAGTATGGTTCCGTAGGGGGTATCTTCCAGTCTAGTTGGAATAAGGGGTGATATAACTGGCAGCAATTCGGTGTCGTTTGGAATGATTCGTTCGATTGCGATTACCTTATTTGAAAAGATTGGAAGGTTCATTGAGTATTGCAGGGGGTCGATGTATAGGCTGGTGTAATCAGCGGCATACCAGAAGTAGATGTCGTTTTTCATGGCGTGTGTTTACCTATAAATATGGTGTGCCACTTAAAAAAAGTGGCAGCTCAAACTTGCATCCATCAACATAATTTCGTACCTTTGAATAAATCAGGTTTGAGTTGTGAAATTAAACGAGTAAACATCGCTTTCATTATTCAACCACGCCAAATCTTAAGCGGAATAGCGCTAGCTATTTAGAAGTATAATACGGTTTACAATCAACAACAGTAGTCAGGTCATAGTGCTTTAAAAGTAACGGCAGCAAAGCGTTTCTTTTATCGAATAACTATGCCTAAAAAATAATTCTCGCCCGATTAAAAAATTTGAGAATACGGGAGAAGGGAACATGAAAAGAAAAAAATATGAAGAAGCCACGTATGAATATCCGTTAGAAAAAGCAAGAAAGATTCTGGAGGAAGACGGCACCAAACTTAGCGAGGGTGAATTGAAAAAAGTGGTAGCCGCACTAACATTATTGGCTAAAAAGGAAGCTGAATTATTGAACTTAAAAAACGAACGCTATGATGATTAAAGAAAAGAAGAAAGCGGTACTTTACACACGGGTTAGTACAGTAGAACAGGAAGAGGGCGCAAGCCTTCGATACCAAGAAGAACAACTGAGGAATTATTGCGATAGAAAGGGGTGGGAGGTGATTAGTTGTTTCACCGACAAAGAAAGCGGGAGGGATTTTGACCGTAAAGAATTTCTGCGCCTACATTCTTTTATAAAGGAAAACAAAGGAAATGTAGATTATGTATTAGTTACGCGATGGGATAGGTTTGGCCGAAACCAACATTTAACTGTAAAAACTAAAACTGATTTTAAAAAACTTGGAGTTACAGTCTGCGCCATAGAACAGACTATTGATGAAAGTATCCCTGAACACAAACTGATTGAAAATATCCAATACACACTTGATGAAATCGAGAGTGATAAAATTTCTCTTCGCGTAAAGGCAAGCAACTACAAGTATGCAAAAGAAGGTGCCTACCTTAATAGAGTGCCATTTGGCTACGTGAGAAGCGAAATTGATAACAGAGCAAGCATGGCGAAAAGCGAAGATGCTGCTATGGTAAAAGAAGCATTTCTAAACTTCGCTACAGGTAATTATTCTGCTGAAGCTCTGCGAAAGGAATTAAATATTGGTGTTTGCAAGCAAACCTTCATCAATATTCTCCGAAACAAGGTTTATGCTGGTTATGTAAAAGTTCCAGCCTTCAAAGGCGAAAGTGAATACTGGGTAAAAGGATTACACGAACCAATTGTGGATTTGGAAGTATTTGAGCAGGTTCAGAATATATTGAATGGTAATCAGCCTATCCCCATTCGGATAGCCAAAAAGGAAAACCAATTCTTTCTGCGAGGTCATGTTATCTGCCCATACTGCAACCATCCATTTACAGCTTCTCGTTCCAAAGGAAGAACTGGATACTATTCCTATTACCACTGCGATAGCAAATACGGCTGCAATCAGCGAATAGCGAAAGATGAGTTTGAAGGTAAGCTGATGAAAGCTGTTGGTAGTTTCAAAGTAAAAGAATCCGTTGAAAAACTTTACAACAACATTTTCAAAACAATGGTGGTTGATAAAACTAAGTATATCACACGGAAGGCAAACGAGATAGAAAACCAGATAAAGGTTTTAAATGAAAAGATTGTCAAGAATCAGGATTTGCTAATCGAAGGCAAAATAGATGCAGCAGATTTCAAGAGCATTAACCAACGATTAGTCGAGGATAAGGACAAACTGCAAGCTGAGCAGGTGCGCTTAAAATCACAAACAGGGAATGAGGCTCCTAAAAATTTTAACGAAGGCGTATCCGTTGTAAAAGGTTTCCAGCGTGTTATGACAACTGCAAGTCCTACTGACAGAAGCTTAGTAGTTGGTTCGATATTTCCCGAAAAGTTGATTTTCGGTCATGGAGAATATCGAACCACTCAAGTCAACCCATTCGTATCGCTACTATGCAATACTGGCGAGGGTTTCAGCCAAAAACAAAAAGGACAGGAAGTTATTTCTAACGACCTGTCCAGTTTGGCTCCCCCTCCTGGGCTCGAACCAGGGACCCCAAGATTAACAGTCTTGTGCTCTAACCAGCTGAGCTAAGGAGGAATGTTTTCCATCTGTTTGTTTTCGGCAACCAGCCGGAAAACTTCCTTTCTTCTCAGTCATTCTGACTATAACACCTGCGTTTGGAGTTGTAACCTTACTTTAAGGGACGGCAAATGTAAATTTCTTTCGAAATTTTGCCAATATCACCCAAAGTTTTTTCGATGAATTTTACTGAATTGAAAATTTTGTATGAAGATAAACAGCTTATTGCCGTCAATAAACCGCATGGAATTGTAACGGAACACGAGCCGCATTTAAAATATTCGGTAGAGTCGCTCGCGCTGCAATTCATACGCGCTAAAGAGAAGTATCCACAGAAATGTTTTATAGGAGTTCCGCACCGCTTAGACAGACCCGTAAGCGGAGTTGTTCTGTTTGCCAAGAAGAAAAGCGTTTTAAAAATGCTGGTCGAAACATTTTCGAAAAGGCAACTTGATAAAACATATCTAGCCATTGTAGAAAACCGTCCGTCAAAAGATGAAGATGAGTTAACGAATTGGTTAGTGAAAGATACCATTCTGCGAAAAGCAATTCTGCATCCAACGCAGGTAAGGGATTCTGTTCGTGCGGTGTTGCGTTATAAATTCATAGCGCAAAATGAATCGGGTTCCTTGCTTCAGGTAAAACTCATCACTGGAAAATTTCATCAGATACGTGCGCAGCTATCGCATATCGGTTGCCCTATTATTGGTGATGCACATTATGGTTCCACAAAAGTTTACGCAGAGAATGCGGTTTGTCTGCATGCGAGAAGTTTGGAACTAACTCATCCTGTTACTAATGAAGCGATGAAAATTATTGCAGAAGTTCCCGTTGATGAAATCTGGAATTCGTTTAAAGAATTTATTCCTTAAAGAACTTCACAATCGCCTGTTCAGTTTCGAGCGGCATTTCCATCATTGGGCAATGGCCGCAGCTATCAAACAAAACAAGTTCACTTCCTTTTATATCGCGCTGAAAGCGGTAAGCATGCTCCAACGGAATTATTTCATCCTGCTTTCCCCAAACAATCAATGTAGGACAATGCACGTTTTGAATCCATGCGCTATCGGCAAACTGTTGCGAGCGTGCAAGGTTAAGCATGTGTGTAATGTTTCCTTCTCGATTGGTGAAATGATTATTCAGTCGTACAACTGCGGGTTCAATTTTTTCCTTCACGCAATAACTCTTTTGAGCTCCGCTTTTGCTCATGAACATGGGCATGCCGCGGTCAAAAACTTTTGCCACAGATTTGTATTTGAACATAGCGAGTTTAGCCGCCACATCTTTGGTGTCATAACCTGCTGCATCAAGCAAAACAATTTTTTTCACCTTCTCCGGATGGTCAGCAGCCATTAACCATGTCATTCCTCCGCCCATCGAATTACCAATTACATAAACCGAATCGAGATGAAGCGTATCGAGAATGTAACCGAGATATTCTTTGTAATCAGCTACATAGTTTTCATTTTCCGTAGTAGTTGGAAAATCTGAAAGACCAAAGCCGGGCAGGTCAATGCGAATAACACGGTAATCGTTCTTCATTAAATCTGCGAGCTTCTGAAAATTAGCATACGAGCCGCCAAAGCCGTGAATCATCAGCACAGGAAAACCATTTCCCTCATCGGTGTAATGAATTTCCGCATCGCGCCAGTGAATGAAGTGAGAATAAGGCTTCGACAGTTCTGTCTTTGCTTTGTCCTTAGCTATAATTCTGTTTGGACGTAAAAAAACAATCGCTACAGGAATCAGTAATAGAATAATTATTACAACAGCTAGCAGACGAAAAATCTTTTTCATGTTTATGTTTTATTTTTTGAAGTGGAAATTATTTATCGAACCAAACTTCTCTGAAACTGCGATACTCCATACCGTTGTTGTTGAAATTTTTCACGTAAGGTTGAATCAATCTTCGGTTCATAGAATAATAAATGAGTAACACAGGCGCGTCATCCACAATCATCTGGTCGAGCTGAGCATAAATTTTATTTCGCTCTTCTGCATTTACAGTCACCAATGCTTTCTCGTAAAGTGCATCAAAAGTTTTGTTGACGTAACGTGTAGGATCAGTGTAAGCCGCTTCTTCCATCGTCTTCGGAACATTCTTTCCGTAAAAAAGATTTAGGAAATTATTCGGGTCAGGATAATCAGCCACCCAACCATAGCGCCAGAAATTTGATTTTCCTGTTTCTACATTATTCGTGTGTTGCGCCCAAACTACCTGCGTCAGTTCCACTTCAATGTTTAGATTTTCGGTAAGCATTTTCTTGATAGCTTCTGCCACATCTAAATTTCTTCCTCCACCGCTATTTGTTTCCAGAGTAATTTTAGGAAAGCCTTTTCCGTTAGGGTAGCCTGCCTTTGCCAAATATTCTTTTGCCTTAGCCGCATCAAATTTGTAACCCTTCACCAATGAATTGTCGTAACCCGGCATACCCAGTGGAACAAAACCATTCAATGCCGGAACACCTTCTCCCTTCGCTGTATAGTCAGCAATTTTTTGTCTGTCAATAGCGTAGTTAAAAGCCAATCGAACATTCTTATTTCCCGTCACTTTATCAGGAATTAAGAAACCATAAAATTGGTTGCTGAATTCAGGAATACTTTGTAGAACAAATTTTTTGTAATCACCTTTCAGTTGTTTGTTGTTATCCAAAATTTCATCAATCATAGAAAACGGCAAACGGTATTTCATTTCTAAATTTCCTTTTACTAACTCCAGCATTTCGGTTTTATCTTCTTTAATAAAACTCACTTTCACGCCATCAAGGTAAGGCAACTGATTTCCAAATTCATCCTTTCCCCAGTATTTTTCGTTGCGTGTAAGAATTACGGCCTCATCCTGTTTCAATGCTTTCAACTGAAAGGGTCCCGTGCCCACCGTATGAAAAAGAATATCGCCTTTATATTTCTCCACTGCTTCTTTAGGAAACACCGAAACAAACGGAAGCGCTAAACGACTGAGTAAATCCGTAGTTGGTTTTGTGAGTGTAATCTGAAGGGTTGAATCGTCCAAAGCTTTCACTCCGAGTTCAACAGATTTATCTCCTTTATTTTTTTCACGCGCTGTATAAACTTCGTTAGCACCTTTAATTACATCGCGGAAAAAACTGAAGCCCTGATTTTTCGGGTCAGGTGTGCAGAGCAAATCAAAGCAGTAAACAAAATCCTGTGCGTTCACGGCTCTCCCTTTGCCATCGGCAAAACAAGGGTCGTCATGAAAAGTAACACCACGTTGTAAATGAAAAGTGTAAACCGTAGCATCGTTGTTCACCTCCCAACTTTTCGCCAGCAAAGGTTCAACACTTAAATCTTTTGGATTGAAGCGAACCAACCCTTCATAAATTTGTGTAATGATTCGGTGACCCGTTACCTCAGTGACAGAAAGCGGATAAATGCTTTTGAGATATTCCACTTCGTTGTAACGAAAAGTGCCGCCATACTTTACACCGCCTTTTGCATCGCGGTGTTGTGCATCGGTTTTTTTATCACTGCTACCGCATGAAACGAAGATGAGCGAACAAAGAATTGCGAGAGAAAGTAGCTGCCTCATAAAAATGATTTTGAGGCGCGAATTTATAGATGTTGCTCGCGTTTACTAATGTTTCAAAAAATAAACCCGTTGTCACTCTGAGCTTGTCGAAGAGTGCTTCGACAAGCTCAGCATGACATAGTAGCTATTACTAAAAGTGATCGGCAAAATGCTTGTTCAGAATTTCCATCAGCATTTCGTGCGTGAGCGGTTTGTTGTAGAAATCGCTTACGTCTGAAATTGTTTTTGCACGCTCCAAATCTTCCACTTCAACAGAAGAGCTAAGAATAACCACCGTATATTTTTTACGGCTCGTTTCGGGCAATAGCAAATACTCTTTCAAAAAAGCCCAGCCATCGGGCGGTGGCATGTGAAGGTCGAGGAGAATCAGACTATTGCGTTCGAATCCCTTTTCTCTTCCATCATAAATTAAAGATTGTGAAAGAAAGTCAAGCGCTTTTACTGCGGTTTGAAATACGTGAATGTTTTCTGTGCAATGAGCATCGCGTATAATAGTTTCATTGAGGAATGTGGTCATTGAATCATCGTCAATGAGAATAATGCTACTCAGTTTCTTCATCTGCAAATGTTGTGGCAATTATAAAAATGCTTCGTTGCAAAGCATGTTTTAATTGCGGGTGATGTGTTCGAAATAATTCAACGGATTATTTCGCAGAATGTTCACTTGCGTAGAAACGAAATAAAAAATAAGCGGCAACGGCATCAAGCAAATGCCACATGGCGTGCCCTTGTATGAGTGAGCCAGGGTCACAAAGCGGACTGGTATCTTTCCAAATATTCCAGATAAAAAAAGCGAGAAGAAGAAATCCCAAACTGTAGTAACCGTATTTTCTTTCGAGTGTAATTTTGCGCACATAACTATTCAGCATTTCAAAAACACAGGTGACTGTAAGAAAGAAACCGAAGATGGCGTTGCCCGCATAATCAATAATAGGCAATGGCTCATGATACAAACCAACAACCTCACAAATAAGAACCATCAGCACAAATGAAATGGCGAAAGTGCTGTTCTTCCATGCATAAAAACGTTGCAACGAATACGATGCTGCAAACGATGCCACCAGATACATGCTCAGCATATCCAACTCTCCTCCTATTTCAGTTTCGGTGGCGTGCATAGCCATGCTTCCCGGTCCAAGAAAAATTACAAGCGATGAAAAAAATACAGCCGTGAAAAAACTTTGTGTGAATCTGTTTTTGTTTTGGCCAAAAGTTCCCTGTGCAATTTGCCATGCCATCAATAAACCTACAAACACAAAACCGAAATTACTCCAGGTATTAGCAGGTTGTTTAATTAAACCTGCTCTCGCTTCTTCACAAAATTGTCCGCCTACATCGGTAGATGGTCCAAACCAACCATTAACTACTGCAAGAAAAAAAAGCGAGAGCAGCGCGATAGCCATACCTACTGCAATAGTGAAAACAGATTTTTGATTTTTCATTTTGGGTGAATTAGAATTTCAATTTGCAATAAACAGGGCAGTGGTCGCTGTGAACGGCTTCCTGAAACATACGCGCTTCGACTAAATTTTTTTCCAGGTTCTTTGTTACCGCTATATAATCAATACGCCATCCTTTGTTTTGCGCGCGTGAATTAAACCGCTGGCTCCACCACGAATATTGATGCGGCTCTTTGTTGAAATACCGAAACGTGTCAATGAATCCCGAATTGAAATACTGTTCCATCCACTCGCGCTCTTCGGGTTTAAAACCTGAAGTGTCTTTATTAGAAACCGGATTATGAATGTCAATGGGTTTGTGACAAATATTGTAATCGCCACAAACAATCAGCTTGGTTCTCTTCTGTTGTAAATCAGTTATGGCTTTGATAAAATCTGCGAGGTAATTCATCTTCACTCCCTGGCGTTCATCGCCTGTGGTGCCACTCGGAAAATAAGCACTCATGATGCTGAGGTCACCTAAATCAATGCGCAGATTTCTTCCTTCATCGTCATACATTTTTATGCCGCAACCTTCCACCACATTATCAGGTTTTTGTTTCGTAAAAACTGCCACACCACTATATCCTTTCTTCACCGCAGGAAAAATATACGTGTGATAACCGAGCGCTTCAAAGGCAGAAGGGTCAAAGTCTTCGCGCGCTACTTTTATTTCCTGCACACAAACCACATCGGCATTAATCTGCTTCAGCCAATCGGCTAATCCCTTTTTTGAAGCCGCACGAATTCCGTTTACGTTATAAGAGATAATTTTTAATTCGCTCATAAAGTTCTATTTTGGTAAAGTCCGAAAATACATTTTCAACTCAGATTTATAATTTGAAATTAACGCGTTGGTTATCTCTTTTTTTTGTGTTTGCTCACTTATTGTTTGCCGCTGTTTCTAACGCGCAAACAGTAAATCTATCGGGCAAAGTAACCGATAAGCAAACCGAAGAAGCCATTCCATTTGCCAATGTTTTCATTCGCGGAACGACTATAGGAACACAAACCGATTTTGATGGCAAATACAAATTCGAAATAAAACTTCCTGCCGATTCGTTGTGTGCTTCTTCCATTGGCTACAACAAAATGTTTCGAAAAATTTCTGCTGTAAAAGAGCAAGTCATCAACTTTCAATTAGAGCGTGCCGATTACAGTTTGCAGGAAGTGGTGATTGTTCCGGGAGTAAATCCCGCTCTGCGGATTGTAAGAGAAACCGTAGCGCGAAAGCATTCGCACAACAAACAGAAACTCGATTCGTATGGTTACGAAGCTTACAACAAAATTGAAATTGACTTAGATGATTTGAGCGACAAATTTCAGAACCGAAAAGTTTTTAAGCCGTTCAAATTTGTTTTCAAAAACATTGATTCCACCAGCGAAGAAAAACCGTTCCTTCCTTTTTTCCTCAGCGAAACTGTTTCTGATTTTCATTACCGCAGAACTCCAATTGACCGAAGAGAAATTATTAAGGCATCGAAAGTTTCGGGCATTAACGACATGAGCATTACACAGTTCTTAGGTAACATGTACATTGAGAGCGATGTTTATGCCGACTGGATTGAGTTGATGAAACGGCAGTTTGTTTCGCCTGTGTCGCAGGTGGGCATGTTGAGTTATCACTACTATTTAATCGACAGTCAATTCATTGATAATTTCTGGTGTTACAAAATTCAGTTTCTGCCAAAAAGCAAAGGCGGTTTAACTTTTGAAGGCGATATGTGGATTGCCGATTCTGCTTTTGCGCTCAAGCAAATAAGTATGAAAGTAACCAGCGATGCCGATGTGAATTTTGTAAAAAAGATTAGTTTATACAATGAATTTGTACCCGTGAAAGATTCGGTGTGGATGCTGAAAAAAGAAAAGCTGATTATCAATTTTATTAAGCCGCAGAAAGCTCCGGGTTTGATTGGTCGCAAAACAGCGAGCTACAAAAACTTTTTAGTGAACGAAACCGCGCAAACACTCGACTCGCTTTTCAAAAAAGAAAAGAGCGATATCACGGTCAACGATTCCGCTAATCTTCGAAGTACAGCCTACTGGAATTCAATTCGGCACGATACACTTTCGTTTACCGAGCAGAAGATTTACACCATGATTGATACGCTTCGCAATCTGCCTATCATGAAAACGTATTTGGATTTGATTCAAACGATTTATCTCGGCTACAAAGACCTTGGTCCTGTTTCTATCGGCAATATTTTTTCGTTTGTAAGCAACAACAAAGTAGAAGGCTGGCGTTTGAAATTCGGCATGACCACCAGTAATAAATTCAGCAAGACGGTCATGTTTGGCGGCTATGCGGCTTTTGGGTTTCGCGATTTAAAAGTGAAATACGGTGCCGAGTTTTTGTGGTTGCTAAAAAAATCGCCACGCATGAGTATTGGTGCTACTTACCGCAGCGACCTTTCTTCTATTTCCAACTACAATAATTATTTCGGCAATGGCGGATTGCTCACCAACTTTGGTGTGCGCAGAATAGAAGAAGGAAAATATATTCCTATGAAACTCGTAGCTGTTCGCGAATTGAAAGCAGATTTTTACAAGGAGTGGAAGGTTGGTTACTCGATGAAATTTGCCTTCGTCAATCGCTATCTGCAACCTGTGGGCGATTTTAAATTCAGCTACCACACCACCGAAAAGGATTTGCGCAAGAACACCGACATAACTTCGGCTACTATCAGTGAATTTGTTTTTACACAACGTTTTGCCTGGCAGGAAAAATTTGTGAGCGGAGAATTTAAACGGCTCAGTTTGGGAAGTAAATATCCGATTGTGTATTTGCAATATGGTGTGGGTGCCAAGCGAATTATGAAAGGCGAATTCAATTATCAGCGCATTGCCTGCGGCATTAGCGACAACGAACCGCTGGGACCTATAGGCAGAATTTATTTTCAGGTGGAGGTGGGTAAAACATTCGGCACACTGCCGTTTTTATTTTTGAACATGCCCAATGCCTCGGAAACTTACATTTACAACGCGGGCGGTTTCAATACCATTCGCGATTATCAGTTTATTGCAGACCGTTATGTGAGTGTTATTATCAATCATCATCTTGGTGGTGTTTTGCTGAATCGCATACCGGGAATACGGAAATTAAAATGGCGCGAGGTGTGGAGTATGCGCATGTGGTGGGGCGATATATCGCGCGCAAACTATGTGGCTAATTATGCAAACATGAAAGACAACCCCGCCAACAACGGCATCATACAATTGGAGGTGGCAGATAAAATACCATTGATGGAATTCAGTTTCGGAATTGAAAATATTCTCAAAATTTTCCGCGTAGATATGTTTTGGCGAGCCACCCATTTGGATAAACGCGGCTCGGCATTTAGTTTCCGTTATGGAAATTTTGGAGTGCGGGCGGGATTGCAAATACAATTTTAAAACAGAAAATGAAAATAGGATTTGACGCCAAGCGCGCTTTGAATAACTCTACCGGATTGGGCAATCATGCAAGAATTTTGCTGAATGCACTCATGCGCGATTTTCCTGAGCACGAGTATCTGCTGTTTTCTCCGAAGGCAAAAGAGGAATACTTAGAGCAGCTCCACGGCAAGTTCAACATCTTTTTTCCTGAAACTAAATTTCAAAAAACACTACATCCGCTGTGGCGTTCTTTCGGAATTAAAAATCAACTCGCCCAAAACCGCATTGACATTTACCACGGACTTTCTAATGAAATTCCATTCCGAATTCCGAATTCCGCATTCCGCACTATTGTTACTATTCACGATTTAATTTTCCTGAAACACACCGAGCAATATCCTTTTGTTGACCGCAGGATTTACGAACTCAAAACGCGCTACGCGGCAAAACATGCCGATAAAATTATTGCTATAAGCGAGGAAACGAAGAATGATTTGATGGAGCGATATGGAGTGGAGGAGAAAAAGATAGTAGTGATTTATCCAAGCGTTGACACTACGTTTCAGAATGCTGAAGTCAGAATGCTGAATGCTGAATTAAAAACCAAATACAGATTACCCGCAAAGTATATTTTGAATGTGGGTTCCTTTTTCCCGCGTAAGAATCAGCGAACGCTGATTGAAGCATTTGATTTAATTAAAAATAAAGTAGAAGAAGATTTAGTGCTGGTAGGCGGTGTGGGAACTACACGAAATGAAATAGAAACATTGATTGCACAAAAGAATCTGACACAGCGCGTGAAAATTATTTCGGGCATTAGCAACGATACACTGCCTGCGGTTTACACCGCAGCCAGTGCATTTGTGTTCCCGAGTTTGTTTGAAGGTTTTGGCGCGCCTGTGCTCGAAGCCCTGTATAGCAAAGTGCCAGTGATAGCCACCAGGGGCGGAGCTATTGAAGAAGCTGGCGGAAAAAATTCTTTGTATGTAAACCCAACCAATGCCGAAGAAATAGCCACTGCGCTTTTAAAAGTATTGACTAACGAAACGCTGCGCACTCAAATGCAAATAAGCGGTTACGCTCACGCGCAAACTATGAACGATAAAGTTTTTGCAGAGAAGACGATGAGGGTTTATGAGGAAGTGAGTGAGTAATGAATTGCAAGAAGACGATGCTAAACACAAACAAGGGCGAATACTAAACACCAATGGCGAAATCTTTACAGTGCATTTACCTGTGCCGTATAAGCATCAATAGTAGTAGGTGCAAAAGTTAAACTAACCACATGGTTGTTTGCAAACGTAACCGGAGTAAACGATGAATACCAATTGCCGCTGTGGTAATTGAGTGCTACAATTGTTGCCTGCATACCTATAGGCACCTCATAGCCGCCCAACAAACTAAACGCACCGCTGCTATAACTATAAACCGACACCACCGAATTGATAGTAGTAAACACTATGTAAACTTTTGTATTGGTCTTATCATAACCCGATGGAACATTCATAGTTACACTGGTAGTGGGTACACCCGCATAAATATCACGTGTAAAATAATCGCAGTTTATCCAACCGAACGAATCGAGCGGAAAAGTATGCAGCGTGTCGCAGATAGCTGAATTGGCTGAACTGTCAAGGTACACAAGTTGACCAGAATAATAGGGATATCCACCGTAAGAGCAACCTACAGAACTGTTAGAAGATGGCAGAACAGAATTGACTGTCCATGTAACATCATCCGTTCCAGCCGAAACCGACCCTGTAAATAAATTCATGGGTTTGTTGTAATCAGTAGCTTCAAATTGAATAATAGCATAACCCGCGCGAATGCGAAGTGGCTGACCGTTCTTCGTAGCATTTATATAAACCTCACCACGCGAATCGAGTAATCCATCGCTTGCCATGGTGGTTTTGTTTGCCAGAATCATTTGCGATTTTTTGTAGAACTCCTGAATCTGCACATCTACATTTCCTGTTACTACATTTCCATCTGCATCTATAAATGCATTGGGGCGAAAAAGAAACCGTATGTTGGTACCAATGATGGCTCCCCCATAAGAAACCTCTATCACGGTGGTGGTCTT
This sequence comes from Bacteroidota bacterium, assembly GCA_947476645.1. Lineage (GTDB taxonomy): Bacteria > Bacteroidota > Bacteroidia > Chitinophagales > LD1 > Bog-950. The sequence continues at coordinate 18,488 of CANJRM010000022.1, read as the reverse complement.
AAGCGGCTGGTTATTATTGATAATTTCCTCCAAGCCCGCTTGAAAGGTTGCAGCATCTGTATTACTGGTGGTTTCTTTTTTGCACCCCGCAAATGATAGCAGAAGCGCAGCGCAAACAGGAATAATCAATTTGAAAATGGTTTTCATAGGTATTTCAAAACTAATTAAAACCCCTTTCCGAAAAATAGTTTTCAGAAATTAATTGTCAGAGAATTGTAAAAAGATGAAGATTTTTATTACTGCTGATACCGCCACGCAATCACCCAAGTGCCAAGCAACAACACCACTGAAACCGCAACCGAAACAACTCCTGCTTTAAATAATTGCTGATTAAAGGAAAGTGCAAGTCCAACGCCAGCGAAAAGAACCAAGCGAATTACCTCTGCATAATCTGCCCATTTTTTGTTTTCGAGCAAGGCACTGAAAATGGAAAAACAAATAAGCACAGCGGCAAACGCGCAACCATACACCCACAGTTTTCCGCTTTGCGTGTAATAATTCATTACTAAAAAACTACTGATAGCCACAAGTAGAAAATTGACAAACACATAGACTTTCTTTTCGGGCTGAACAGTGTAAGCAGATGTTGCAATAAATTCTGTTTTTACGTTTTCATAAATAGAAGATGGCTTGCCGGAAATCCATTTGAGCTTTTGTTTCCAATTGCGCTCCGCAACTACAGTTTTAAAAATAGAAACATGATGATGCACATTGCTCCAGGCGGGGTTTTGGTTTTGCAGCGGTGCGGTAATGCCGTATTGCACTTCTTCGGCTTCGGGTTCAAACGTGCCGAAGAGTTTATCCCATACAATAAAAAACGCTCCGTAGTTCTTATCAATATACTGCGGGTTTTTGCCGTGGTGCACGCGGTGGTGCGATGGCGTGGACATAAAAACCTCTAGCACACCAAGCCTGTTGACTAAGCGCGTGTGCACCAGAAACTGCCACACCAAACTAACCGCATAAGCCGCCACAAACATTTGCCACGGAATGCCGAACACCGCAAGCGGCATAAAGAAAACCCAGGTGTAAATATTTTCGAGCGCGTTCTGCCTTATCGCCACACCGTAGTTGTATTCGGTGTTGGAGTGGTGCGTAATATGCCCCGCCCACATAATGTTTACCTCGTGCGAAAAACGGTGCAGCCAATACTGGCAAAAATCGGCTATTACAATCACCAGAAAATAATTGGCAAGCTGAAACAAACTGAAAGGCGAAAAAGGATTGGTGACAACGATGGGCTTCCAGCCAAAAATTTGTTGCACCGAATAATGCTGCTGCACAAAAATAAAAGCCGAAATAAAAATCACTTTGCTGATAACATCGGTGAGTTGTTGTAACGATGCTATGCTTAAATTGATGGTGAGAAAAGTGGTGGAGAAATAGTTCTTCCTTAATAAACGTGCTACCACAAACTCCAATGCAATACCACCGATAAACACAATGGCTATTATGATTCCAACCGTTTCCGAAATTTTATCTGCGGCAAAATTCATTGTGCATTTTCCTGCAATAGTTTTTGTTTGATGGTAGCCACCAACATATCAATAGCCACTTTGTTTTCTCCGCCTTGCGGTATGATAATATCTACAAACCGTTTGGTGGGCTCTATAAACTGCACGTGCATTTCTTTCACCAGCGCGTAGCGTTCAATTACCTGCTGCGCTGTTCTGGCGCGCTCACGCATATCGCGCTCAATAATTCTAATGAGGCGGTCATCGGGTTCGGCATCTACAAACACTTTTATATCGCAAAGGTCGCGCACGCGCTTATCGGTAAAAAGCAAAATGCCTTCTACAATAATCACATGGTTCGGCTCTACGTGAATGGTTTCTTTCATTCGGGTAGAAGTGATGTAATCATACACGGGCTCTTCGATGGCTTTGCCAGCGCGCAGTTGTTTCATGTGCACCACCAACAAATCAAACTCAATACTTTCAGGATGGTCGAAGTTGATATTGGCGCGCTCCGCCAGTGAAATGTGGCTGTTGTCTTTGTAGTAACTATCCTGCGAAACAATGGTTACCTGATGACTGGAAAACGAGCTCATCACTTTTTTTACCACCGTAGTTTTACCCGAGCCCGAGCCGCCCGCTATTCCTATAATCAGCATGAAATATTTTTTTGCGCAAGATAATAAATGAGTTCAACGCAGCGTTATACTGTAGCAGTTGGAGTTTAGAGAACATAAACTCAACATGTCAGGCTGAGCCTGTCGAAGCCTTTTACGCTTAACCCTTCGACAAGCTCAGGGTGACATTTGGTCTAAAGACAATATTCTGTTTAATCTAAAAACGAAGCCATGAAACCAATTCTTCTTTTGCTGCTCCCGGTGTTTTTTGCTTTCGGCACACATGCCGAAACTTCTTACAAACTTTCCGAAGCCGTTCAGAAAAAATTAGTGCATATAAATATGAGCGGGGCAAAGCCCGACACTTCGTTTCATGGTGCATCGTCTTCACATCACGGTCCCTGCATGGCTATGGAACTAAGCAATGCTTCGAATGAAAATCTGAATTTGAATCTCGAATATGGCTACAGATTGGTTCCTGATGATTCTTCGTTACAAACCATGATTGTTACACAATCGCTGATTGTAAAACTTCCATCGAAACAGAAAAAGAACTACCGCATTTATGCCATGTGCACCGAAGCGCACGATGGTGCTCCATCATCCGATGCTAAATTTGTTTTGCGCAATCGAGCCACCGGAAATTTACTCGGGCTTACCGAACTACTGAACTGCAAAAAATATCAAACCGATGCCGCACAAAATGCCGTGTGGTGTTTCACGAATGATTATGCTTTGTCTTCCATTTACAGCGAAGACACCGTTATGATGTATGACCTTCGAAGATTTGTGGCTAAAGCAAAAGGAATTTTGCCCACTCAGATTTATGAAGAAGCATCTGGCGAATCTTACTCAGCACCACAACACACCATTACCACACGCACTGTTTACTCGGGCAGTTTGAGTTATAGCTTTTCAAGAACTTCAAAAATATTGGTGGCTTTATTTGACGAAGACAACCACATGAAAAAAGTGTATGTAAACGAAACGCAGCGCGAAGGCGAATACGCTTACAACTACCAAATAGGCAGCGATGAAATGGATAACAAGAAACATTATTTAAGAATGTTCAGGGATGGAAAGTTGGAGGAAGAAGTTTCGATAATACCTCAGTAAGTATTGTAGAACCTGATGAGAATCTTGGAAGACTACACTGTCATCACTTCTTTCTCTTTCACTTCTAAGTGCTTCTCTACCTTAGCTGAGAAATCATTCGTGATATTCTGCACCAAAGTTTCAGCGTTCTTCGCGCTGTCTTCCGGTAATCCGTCCTTTTGAAATTTCTTCACCTGCTCATTTGCCTCTTTGCGAATAGTGCGAATAGAGATGCGGGCTTTTTCTGCTTCTGCTTTTGCATTTTTCACTAAATCTTTTCTGCGCTCTTCGGTCATTTGAGGAATATTCAAACGAATAATCTTTCCGTCATTTTGCGGAGTGATGCCTATGTTCGCTTTCAAAATTGCTTTTTCAATTTCGGGTAATAACGAAGCATCCCACGGCTGAATAGAAAGCGTTCTTGCATCAGGAGTAGAAATATTTCCCACCTGAAAAATAGGAGTCATGGCTCCGTAAGCATTTACTTCTATGCCATCGAGCATGCCCGAGTTGGCACGTCCCGCTCTTATTTTTGAAAGTTCAAATTCAAAATGCTCCAATGCTTTTTGCATCTGGTTCTTTGTGTCGTCTAAAAGTTTTTTTACGTCTGCGTCTGTCATGATAAATGGTAATTAGTTTATTAGGTAATTAGGCAATTCGGGTTTTAGTCTGTTACTACAGTTCCAATCTTTTTTCCGTCCAGCACTTTTTTGAGGTTGCCCTTTTTGTTTACGTCAAAAACAATAATGGGCAAATGATTTTCCTGACAAAGGGTAAACGCAGTTAAATCCATTATGCTTAATTTTTTCTTTAACGCATCACCGAAACTTAGCTTGTCAAATTTTTTCGCCTTCGGGTTTTTCTCAGGGTCTGAATCGTAAATGCCATCTACTCTTGTTCCTTTCAAAATTACATCGGCCTCAATTTCGGTAGCGCGTAATGCTGCAGCGGTATCCGTAGTAAAATAAGGGTTACCCGTTCCCGCACCAAAAATTACCACACGACCTTTTTCTAAATGACGAACCGCTCTGCGTTTAATAAACGGCTCGGCAATTTCTTTCATTTCAATAGCACTCAGCAATCGTGTGCTCACACCAATTTTTTCTAAACCGCTTTGCAATGCCATGCTGTTTATCACGGTGGCAAGCATTCCCATATAATCACCCTGCACACGGTCAATGCCATTGGCAGTTGCCTGTATTCCTCTGAAAATATTTCCTCCGCCAATTACTACTGCCACCTGCACACCGGCATTGGTTGCCTGCTTAATTTCGTTGGCGTAGAGCATCACCATATCGGCATCAATACCAAATTGCTTGCTGCCCATTAAAGATTCTCCGCTGAGTTTTAGAAGGATGCGCTTGTATTGCATAGTGGCGAAAATATAAAAGAGGGTTGAATCGCCTAAAGATTAAATCGAAGAGAAAGGAAAATATGTCATGGTGAGCTTGTCGAACCATATTTGGAAAACCCTTCGACAAGCTCAGGGTGACGTAAGGCTAAAGAGCCGCTGTATTTTTCTTCGCCTCCAGAAACTCGTTCCATATCTCATTCACAATTTCAGCAGCAGGTTTTATCTCTTTTACAAACGAAGCAATTTGACCAATCTCCAATTCGCCTTCGTTCATGTCACCTTCATACATTCCCTTTTTTGCACGCGCGCGACCAAGAATTTGTTCGAGTTCTTCTTTGCTTGCCCCTTTATCTTCTGCTTCCTGAATGCGTTTTTGAAAATCATTTTTCACCAAACGAACAGGCACCACTTTTTTCATCGAGAGCATCGTATCTCCTTCCTGTGCGTTTACTATCATGTTTTTAAAATTCTCATGCCCCGATGATTCAATACTCGCAACGAATCTTGTTCCTATCTGAACTCCTTCAGCTCCCAAAACCATTGCCGCTAACATTCCTTTGCCTGTGCCAATTCCACCAGCAGCAATCAATGGAAGATTAGTGGCCGCGCGCACTTGCGGAATTAAAACGAAAGTAGTTGTCTCTTCTCTTCCGTTGTGTCCGCCTGCTTCAAAACCCTCGCATACCACCGCATCGCAACCGGCATCTTCTACTTTCTTTGCAAACTTAGATGATGAAACTACATGCACCACTTTAATGCCGTGTTGCTGTAAATGCTTCGTCCACGTTTTCGGATTGCCCGCGCTGGTGAAAACAATTTTCACTCCTTCTTCAATAATTATAGCAATGTGTTTGTCAATATCAGGATAAAGCAACGGTACGTTTACACCAAATGGTTTTGATGTTGCGGCTTTGCAGTTGCGAATCTGCTCGCGCAGAATTTCGGGATACATACTTCCGCTTCCAATAATTCCTAAGCCACCTGCATTGCTTACTGCACTTGCCAGTTCCCAACCACTGCACCAAATCATGCCGGCCTGAATAATGGGATATTGAATTCCAAATAAATCGCAAACTCTGTTTTTCATTCGCTAATTAGCTTTGCTTTTCTCCTCTCAAATCTATCTCTGTATTATCTCCAATATTCAAACTCTGGCTCAATCCTTTGATGATGGAATCGCTGCCAATCAACGATGAGTGCAATACCATATTTTCCAATTTGCTGAATGAACCAACAATAGAATTCTTGATGATGGAATAATTGATTTCGGTGTTTTCGCCAATAGAAACATTGGGACCTATAATCGAGTTTTTGATTTTTGCTCCAGCTGCTATTTGCACGGGCGGAACGAGGATGGAGTTTTCACTCACACCTTTGTTACTTGCTTTGTCTCCAAGTTTCTTCAGCAACAGTGCATTTGTTTCGAGCAGAATATCTTTTTTGCCTACATCGTACCAGCTTTCAATTTTATGGCTTTTAAAAATCACACCATCCTTAATCATTTGCTGCAAACCATCGGTTAAGTAAAACTCATTGTTGTTGCGCAGGTTGTTTTGAATATTGTATCCAAGCGCGTCAAAAAGTTTTCGCGTTTCTTTTATAAAATAAAAACCGACCAACGCCATATTGCTCTTGGGTATCATTGGTTTCTCTTCTACCTTTTTAATAAATCCATCGGCATCAATTTCTGCTACTCCAAACGCCTGCGGATTATCAACTTTCTTTACAACGAGTGTAGAATGTTGCTCGGCAAGAATTTTTTTGATGTCAATATCTACAATCGTATCACCGAGGTGAATCACTAATTCTTTATCTAAATCAAGCTGGTCTTTTGCCATCCATATAGCGTGACCAAGACCTTCGCGCTTTTCCTGCTGAACAAATTTTGCATTGAGCTTCGGATAATTTTTCTCTACGAACTCTTTTATTTTTTCTCCGAGGTAGCCTATTACAAAAACGAAATCGGTGATGCCGTTTTCCTGTAATTCGTCAATGATAAAGCTGAGAATAGGTTTTCCGGCTACCGAAATTAAAACCTTGGGTTGTGTGTAAGTGAGCGGACGTAACCTTGTTCCGGCTCCCGCCACGGGAATAATTGCCTGCATAACGTTTTAATGTTGAAGCAGCGAATATAAGAAGTGCAGGTTTCTTAAATGTTATTTTGGAATGGTGAAACAGAATTTTGTTCCACCCAGAGGAGAATCTTCAATCCAGATTTTGCCGTTGAGCGAGTCAACAATTTTTTTGCAGATGGAAAGACCAATGCCCGTGCCGTCAAACTCGTTGCGGTTGTGCAGGCGTTGAAAGATGATAAACACCTTATCGCGGTATTCTTTTGCAATGCCAATTCCGTTATCGGCCACTTCAATGCAATGATCTTTTTCAGTAGAAGAATATCCAATTTCAACAACCGGCTGTTTGGTTCGGTTGTATTTAATTCCGTTGGTCACCAGATTTTGCAGCAACTGAATCATGTGAATTTTATCAGCAGAAATTTCAGGAAGCAAAGCAGATTTGATGATGGCGTTTTTTTCTTCAATGTATGGTTTAAGTAAATGCTGCACTTCATCAAGCGCATCATTCAAACTCACTGTTTCTTTTCGTTGTGTCGAGTTAATTTTAGAAAGATGCAATAAACTCTGAATCACATTCATCATGCGTTTGGCTCCATCATTAATGTAGTAGATGTAATCTTTCTGGTCAATTTTTAATTGTCCGTTAAAGCTTTTCTCAAGAAGTTGCGAGTAATTTGAAATCATGCGCAGCGGTTCTTTCATATCGTGCGAAGCCACGTGCGCAAACTGTTTCAATTCGAAATTCGACATCTCTAATTGATGAGCGTATTGCTCAATCTCTGCATTTTTTTTCTTGAGCAAATCCTGCTCCTTCTTTCCTTCTTCATATTTAAAGCGAAGCGTAGCATCACTCAGCTCTGCTTGCTTATTCAGTTCATGCAAATCATCTTTCTGCTTCATGAAGCGTTGAAGTTTTTCATACGCTTCCTTGTGTCTGCCCAATTCATTTAAGGTTTCGGACCAGTAGTTATACAACTCAAAATTGTCAACCACCTTTCCCATGTCAACATAAATTCCATCGGCAGTTGTAAAAAGTTCATGCGCCTTTTCAAAATCTTTTACCACTTGGTAAATGCGCCCCGACAACTGATAAATACTCAACTCAAAATGTTTGTTAGTTTGATTTTTTACGCGCTCAATTGCCTTCACGGAACAGTCAATTGCTTTTTCTTTTTCTCCTAAATCGGCATACACAATTCCGCAGTTTGCCATAGCAATGCAGTAAGGCGGTGTGTCGTTTATTTCTTCAGCAATAGCAATTGCTTTTTCATAAAACTCCAGCGCTTTTCCGGTTTCCTTTTTGTCGTATGCTTCTATACCAAACGAAATGTAACAACGCGAAATACCCTGCTTGTAATTGGCTTTCTGAAAATACTCAAATGCCTTATGCAGATATTCTTTCGAAAGCGTTTCTAATCCTAAGTCACCATAAATAATGGACTCATTGAATAGCGAACGCGCAAGCGTTAAGAATCCCGTTTCGCTTAAATCAGTTTTGGTTTCGAGTAGTCGAACAGAATCATCATAAGCCAATTTCGATTTGATGAGTTCGCCTAAGTAATCGTAATTCAAACCTATGCGCCTGTAGAATTCCGATTTTTGTTCCGCATCTTTTTCATCATCCAACGCATCAACTACTTCCTGCAAATACTGAATTGCTTTTTCGAACTCACTGGTAATGTCGGCATAGTAATGTGTGAGCGTGGTGGCAGCATTAAGCCAAAGCGCTTTATCACCCTTCTCTTTAGCTAGGTGAAGTGCTTCAAGAGCGATGTGAGAACAGGTAGTATCGCGGAGTTTTTTGCGTTGCTCAAACTCGGCAAGTAAATTTTCAATCTGTTCTTCAAAAGCTAATTTAACTGCTGAACTCTCGGTCATGGTATTCGGAAACAAATTATACGATACAAGTCGGAAATTGTTCTTTTCTATTGATTAATCAAAAACGTATCGATATGCGCAATGGCAATTTCGGTTCTGTCGGTCAAAGCTCCGCTCACGAATTTGAAATTAGCGTCTATAGAGTTTAACTCGTTGGAGAACTCGTTGAATAATTCTGTGCGATCGTTTGGATTGGAGCGTTGCGGATCGGGCATCCAGGGCAAATCAATATCGCACAGCAAATACAAATCGCTTTTGCGTTTTTTAATTTCATCGTTGAGCCATTGCGGCACATCCCATCTGTAATACTGCAACCAGATTTTTATGTTGATGAGGTCGTTATCGCTGAACAAAATTTTATTGGCTTGGCGAATCATGTTGTTCTCCTGTTCAATAATTCCTTCAGCAATTTTCAGGATATCGGTATATGTATAAGCGCGCTCTAATTGCCCGATGTAATAGCGCGAATAATCAGGAGCGTGAATGGTTTTATAATGAATGGAAAGTTTTTCCGCCAGCGTTGATTTGCCGGTTGACTCGGTTCCCGTAAGCGTGATTTTGTAAATCATTTAGCCAAAGTTTTCTTCCATTCGAAATAGCCATAGGCGGCAATTACAGCAAAGAAAACATAAAGAGCAGAAGTAAGTTCGAGATGCTTGATGTAATACATAACCGCAGCCACCAAATCAATCACAATCCAGAAAAGCCAGTTCTCTAAAATCTTTTTTGCCGTCATCCAGGTGGCAATGAAACTGAAAATAGTAACTGCCGAATCGAAATAAGAAAGTGAATTGCCAAGTTTTGAAAACACAAAACCCAAAACAGGAACAAGTAATGCACCGAAACAAATCAGTATCATATTTTGTTGAAGCGACAAGGAGGTGATGCTTATTTCATGTTCTGTATTTCCTTTTTTATTCCAAAGCCACCAACCATAAAATCCTGCCACCACATAATACGTTTGAAGAATGGCGTCCTGAAAAAGCTGATGTGTAAGATTGATGTAGATATAAATTGCCGAACTGATAATACCGGCTAACCAACACCAAATGTTACTGCGCGAAGCCAACAACACGTAAATAATTCCGAAAGCAACACCGGCATATTCTAACCAATTATCCATCAGAATAATTTTACCGAATCGTTACTCACCTGCAAAGAATATTTTCTTCCTATAACGAGTGCGCGGTTATCTTCAATATGCCCCGCTGGGAAATTGTAACAAACAGGATACTTGAACTCTGCTACGTGTTCAGCTATGATATCATAAGCGGTGCAACCAAAAGCCACTTTGTTGTCTTTCATTTCAGTGAAACTGCCAATAACTAATCCAGCTAAATCATTCAGTTTGCTCGAACGTTTCAGATTCATCATCATGCGGTCGATGTGATAGAGGTATTCATCTAAATCTTCGAGAAAAAGAATTTTGCCTGAAGTATTGATACCGCTTTTTGTTCCGGTAATGCTATAAAGAATGGAAAGATTTCCGCCTATTAAAATTCCTTCGGCATTGCCAATGCGATTCAATTCATGTCGAGCAATTTCAAATTCGTTTTTTATTCCAAACAATTCTTTGCGCAAAGTTTCAATAGCTTCGGATGTTGCCTTTAAAAAACTAAAAGGCATTACGCCATGGAGTGTTTGAATGCCGAGGTTGTTTGAAATATCGGTATGCAAAAAAGTAACATCACTAAACCCCACCACCCATTTCGGATGTTTCATAAACTCATCGTAATTCAAATCGTCCATCATGCGCACGGTGCCATAGCCGCCACGCGCGCAAATAATTGCTTTGATGTTTTTATCATCCAACGCGAATTGAAAATCTTCTTTGCGCTCTACATCAGTTCCTGCAAACTGACGAAACTCTTTTCCGATTGTTTTTCCAATCACCACTTTCAATCCCCAAGTTTCAAAAGTTTGAATAGCGGGCTGTAATTCTTCTAACGAAATTTTTCGCGCTGTGCTCAGGAGATAAATTGAATCTCCTTTTTGTAATGCAGGTGGTCGTAATAGCATGAAGCGAAAATATAAATGTTACTCTTCTGAAGACTTCATCCGTGCTTCCTTAATTTGCGAAACGTACAACTTTAATCGCTCTGTGAATTTTTCATACACAGGTTGTAGTGATTCCAATTTTGGATACTTGTTCCAAATGTGCGGTTTGTTTTCGCTTTGCTTTAAACCCGGGAAGAGGGGCAATGTATCAGCCGCAAAGGAATGGCTGAGTTCTAAGGACAGATTTAGTTTTTCAAATTGTCCTCGTGAAAATGCGAGATACATTAGTCCGTTTCGGTCTACATTGAATAAACCAATATTGATTGGAGTGCCAATAGGGTCAGGCAACTTAACTCCAAAACTACCACTGTTCCATTCAATGAGATAACCGGCATCTTCGGCATCTTTAATTATTTGTGAGGCAAATTCGACAATGGATTTGTTTGTGTTCTTTTTTAGCTGTTCAAAAAAATCTTCTGCGGTAATTGTAGCACGTGCACTTATTTGCCCTGATTGCTTTTTAGGTTCTTCTTTCGGTATGGTTACTACAATGTTACTTGCATCGCCATTCTCAATTCTTACAATTGCTCTTGTTATTTCTCTTGTTCTAGTAACCAATTGAGGAATTACAACAAACGAATCTTGTTTTTCATCTGCGGAGTAAACTTGAAGTTCTACTAAAGCAATTGTAAAATGCAATTGCGGAGTTTGATGGAGGTAGTCTACCATCTCTTCTAAATTATCCTGAATACCATCGCCAACTATGAGCAGCAAAAACTTTCCCCTCTTTAAGTTTTTGTTGATGTTGTCGATCAGTAAATGTTCTTCTGCTTCAAGTAGCTGATTATATTTTTTAAAAGTGGTGAATAAATTATCGGTTGAATTCTGGTAAAGTTTATTTGAGGCAATCACACTTTTATCTAAATCAGCAAAAGTCCATTTGCTTAGTTCCTTTGCATAGTCAATCACTTGACCTATCACTTCTCTTCTTGATTCAGCATTACGCCAAAGTTTGGTCTCAACTATTGTGATGTTCCCAGTTTCAGAAATGTAGAGATTATCAATGTATCCGGCAGATGTAGACATTTCTCTTCCCAAAGGAATTAACGGACTAAATCCATCTTCAATTTTATCTACCGGTAACAGATTAGCATGCTCGTAAATTAATTTTTGCAACCATGCCTCGTTAAATGTTTTCTCATTTAAGGAAATGCGGTTCAGTTTTTTCACAGCCCCGTTTTCAATAATGATAGGGACTCCGCTTTTTCTATCTCCTTTAATAATCATGGTCTAATTTTTCTGCAAGATAAAATCAGCAATGATATTTTGAAGAAATATGTCACCGCCTCACTCTCACAAAAAATTTCAACTTTGCGAAGAATGAAGAACTGGAAAAGATATACGATTACTGCGGCTTTGCCTTATGCCAACGGACCTAAACATATTGGTCATTTAGCGGGCGCTTATTTACCTGCCGATATTTATGTGCGCTATCTGCGCGCGCAAAAACGCGATGTGGTTTTTGTTTGCGGCAGCGATGAACACGGAACGGCCATTACTATTCAGGCGATACAGGAGAACACCACTCCGCGCGCCATCATTGACAAATATCACGGACTTATAAAAGCTAGTTTCGACAAACTCGGAATTGCGTTTGATATCTATCATCGCACCAGCGAACCAATTCATCACCAAACAGCGCAGGAATTTTTTCTTGATTTCTACAATAAGGGTTTGTTCAAAGAAGTTACGAGCGAACAATATTTTGATGAAGAGAAAAAAGTTTTTCTCGCTGATAGATATATCGTTGGCACTTGTCCGAATTGCGGATATGAAAATGCGTTTGGTGACCAATGCGAGAAATGCGGCAAGACGCTTTCGCCAAGTGAACTGATAAATCCGCGCTCTACTTTGAGTGGCAACAAACCTGTGTTACGCGAGACCAAACATTGGTATTTGCCGCTGAATGAATATGAGCCGTGGTTGAAGCAATGGCTCATTCGCGACCACGCGAAAGACTGGAAACAGAATGTTTATGGTCAATCGAAAAGTTGGATAGATGCAGGTTTGCAGCCCCGCGCCATGACACGCGATGGTGAGTGGGGCGTAAAAGTTCCTTTGCCAAATGCAGAAGGCAAAGTGCTTTACGTTTGGTTCGATGCGCCTATCGGTTATATCTCTGCTACCAAGCAGTGGGCAAAAGAAAACAATAAGAGTTGGGAATTATACTGGAAGGACAGCGACACGCGCCTGATTCATTTTGTAGGGAAAGACAATATTGTTTTTCACTGCATAATTTTCCCTGTGATGTTGCACATGCATGGCGATTACATAGTGCCCGATAATGTTCCTGCCAATGAATTTCTCAATCTGGAAGGAGATAAGATGAGCACTAGCCGCAAGTGGAGCGTGGAGATGCACGAATACATCGAAGACTTTCGGGACAAAGCCGATGAGCTTCGTTATGTGCTGTGTTCTATTGCACCCGAAACAAAAGATTCAGAATTTACCTGGAAGGATTATCAAACGCGGGTGAATAGCGAACTCGTTGCCATACTCGGCAACTTAGTAAACCGTGTAATGGTTTTGACCGACAAATTTTTCGACAATAAAGTTCCACAAGCAGGTGAATGTTCTGAACTGAAAACTTTCATCACCGCGCAACGCGAGAAAATTTCTGATTCGTTGGAGCATTTTCATTTCCGTGAAGCGTTGGGTGAAATGCTGAATGTGGCCCGCCACGGCAATCAAATGCTTTCAGAAAAGGAGCCTTGGAAATTGATTAAAACGGATAAAGAAGCTACTGCTGTAGTGTTGTACGATTGTTTGCAGATTATAGCCAACCTCGGAATTTTATGCGAGCCGTTTTTGCCTTTCACTTCTAAGAAAATTTTTGCGATGCTCAATTTAGATGCTTCGCATTTCAGTTGGGCAGATGTAGGCAGGCAGGACTTATTGAAAGCAAATCATATTCTCGGCAAAGCAAGTTTGCTTTATCAGAAGTTGGAAGATGAAGTGATTGAGAAGCAGATAGCGAAACTGAAAAAGTCCGAAGTCGGAAGTCCGAAGTCGGAAGCAAAAACAAAAACCATGGATTTAAAAACATCGGACATCAGATATCAGACATCGGACAAGCCTGAGATTACTTACGATGATTTTACAAAACTCGATTTGCGTGTAGGCACAATTATTACCGCTGAAAAAGTGGAGAAAGCAGATAAGCTTTTGAGACTTACTGTTGACTTAGGTTTTGAAACGCGCACCATTGTTTCGGGAATTGCAGAGCATTTTAAACCAGAAGAATTAATCGGTTTACAGGTTTCGGTAGTTTCTAATTTGGCTCCCCGTAAAATACGCGGTATAGAATCAAAAGGAATGATTTTGCTGGCAGAAGATGAGGCAGGGAAACTCCATTTTGTATCGCCTAAAGATTTAACAGCTAACGGAAGCATCATTCGATAAAACATTTTACTTTCGGATACTTTTTCATAACCCAAACTTCATTTCATGAAAACAAAAATTTACTCATTTCTTCTTTTTTGTGCGGTCTTATTGATTGCTCAAAATGCAAACGCACAGAACTGTGGCGGTCGTTATCACGACAAAAATTTCTTTTCGGCTTTTACAAAAACGACCGTTACTTATTCAACCCCATACAGTCTCGCTATGGATGTTTACGAACCAACGGGTGATACTGCGAGCCAACGTCCGGTAATTATATTGGCGCACGGTGGTAGTTTTTTAACCGGAAGCACAAAAACCAGCGATACTTATGTAGTAAATATGTGTAAGGAGTTTGCAAAGCGCGGATACGTTACTGCTTCAATAGACTATCGAGTTGCGAGTTTCATAGCTATGCTTGATTCATCGCAGGCTGTGCAGGAAGTTTTAAAAGCAATAAGCGATGGCAAGGCTGCTATTCGTTATTTCCGTAAAGATGCGGCTACTACAAATACTTACCGTGTAAATCCTAATCAGATTTTTGTTGGAGGTAATTCAGCTGGAGCAGTTCTTTACATCCACGTAATGTATTTAGATAGCACCGAAGAAGCACCTGCAACTTTCCAGGCAGTAATTAATGCGAATGGTGGATTTGAAGGCAATAGCGGAAATCCTGGATATTCTTCTGAAGCAGTTGCACTTATCAATCTTGCAGGTGGTTTAAATATTCCGGAATTTGTAGGGCCAAACAGTAAACCATCATTCAACGCGCAAGGCGACCAGGATGCTACAGTTCCTTATGGCTGTGCAAATGCTCAAAGCAATGCAACACCAGTTCGTCTTTGCGGTTTAGGAGCTATTGAGTCATTGTATAATCAATTTGGAGTTAACCACGTAAGCATTGTTTATCCGGGCGAAGGGCACGTGCCTTGGGCAACGGGCTCAAACGCGGCTGCAGAAACTGCGCAGATAGATTCTTCTGTTGCTAATTTCTTAATGCAGTTTGTTTGCAGCGCAAGCACTGGTGTAAATGAAATAAAAGAAACTGCAGAAATTTCTTTGTTCCCTAACCCGGCAAACAGCGAAGTAAATATTCGCTCAAGCGCGAAAGTTTCAATGGTTACCGTTTATGATAACATTGGTCAGATTGTTTCTCAAAACAATTTTGAAAATGCTAATGGCAAAATCAACACTTCAAATTTTGCAAAAGGAATTTATCAGGTAAAGGTTGAATTTGCTGATAAGAATATTGCTACTGTAACTAAAAAGGTGGTGATAGAATAATCTCTTAGAAGAGTAAAATAAAAAAGCCCCCGAGTATTCGGGGGCTTTTTTATTTAGGGGAATTGTTTCCCTATTTCTTTTCGTCTTTTTTCTTCTTGCCTAAGGTTTGTTTGCTGAGTGTAAATGAAACGCCTACATTAAAACCTAGGTTGCTGAAAGGTCCGCTAGGACGCAAATCATCTTTTGGTTTGTTTGGGTCGTAATTAACGGTAGACGGGTCGCCATCGTCTAAACGGTAAGCACCGTTGTTAGAGTTATTATCTAGTTTATCATGAAAAACAAACTCAGTGCGATACTTACCGCGTGCTGCAATTTCATCTTTACCATCAGCATCCCACTGTACTATTTTGCTGCTTTTTGCACGGGTAGAAAGATATTGTCCGTTGACCTCTGCAAACACAGTTAGGTAAGGTAGCGGATTGTAAGCAACGCCAATAGCTCCATTTACTCCTATAGAAACAGTCCCTTCTGTTTTTAGTCTCACCTTGGTATTGTTTCCTAAAAAATAAGGGCCTCTTGATAAAATCCCTGCCAAAGCTGTATCTGCGTTCGCAGTAGAGTGGTAAATGTCATCTGATACATGAACATCTATGGAGTGGTTTAAGGCACCATAAACAGGCAAACTAATTCCTAACCGTGCGTATGGATAAACTTTCCAGCCCGGCTTTGCACCTTTAATGGTAATAGAAGGAGAAAGTGTAACACCAAATGCATCTGTCTTAATGGTCGCTGTCATGGAGTGTTTTTCGTCATAAGACGGAGGCGAACCCGGAGAAGGAATAATTACCAACTGGTAATTTTGCTGGCAGGAAATAGTAGCACTTTTTAAAAACGACACTCCCATTTCAAAGTTAACATAGGGGTTTATACTGTAACCGAGACCAAGAGTAAAGTTCATTCCCTTTCCGTATGAGCCATTCACTGACTCGCAGCTTCTTACGGAATCATTATTTGAACGGGTAATATTTGCCATAGGCACCAGTGCATCATCGTAAGGTGTAAAAGGGTCAACCTTTGGTCCCATAATTCCTTCGCTTTTAATAAAGCCGGGCCAGCCATAACCGCCAGCCAATCGAAGGGTAAATCCCTTTTGTCCAAAAACAGCAGAAGTGAGAACTGCCAATAAAACGGTAGAAAGTATTTTTCTATTCATGGTTAAAAATTTTGTGTAAGCGATACTACAAAAAGAAATTGTCTTAATAACTAAAACACATTGGGCATTTCTCATTTTGCAATTTCTGTTTTTGGTTTACATTCGCCCTCGAAAATTTTACAACTATGAGCAAAGTAATAGCAGGAATATTTACCATCGTAGGAGGTCTAATGACTCTTTATTTCGTTTTTGTCATTCAAAACTCTTCTTACAACAACGAGTATAACGACCCTAAGTTGCACATGAGTTTATACCAAACAGGAAATTTTATTCCGTTGGTGTTTGGCTTGTTCTTGCTGACTATTGGTTTGGTCTTTTTCTTCGTAGCTAGAGAGTCAAATCCAAATATTAAAGGATAAGCAAATCCTCCCAAAAGGACTTGAATATAAACACAAAACGTCCCTCAGTACTGCGGGACGTTTTGTATTTAATGCGCTTCTCAAAGTTTTCTTAGGTCAGAACTGATATCTAAATCCACCGCTCAACCCCAAATTATATTTCCGCTTTTCCTGCACGCCAATTTTTTGCAAACCCATGTAGAATGTTGGTTCGGCAAAAAGCACAAAATGCTTTTGGGCAATAAATTCAAATCCTGCTGATGCATAGAAGGAAGTGTAATAACGCTTCGCATTATTGATGGAGAAATTCTGAGTGCTGTTTGAATTTCCTGACGCGGTTCTATTAATGCTTGCAGCTTCGGGTTCAAAATTGGTTTGTGATGGGAACGGAAATTGGTCGGCTAAGGCAGCCAAAGCAGACGGTATGGTATCAGGAGCAAAAGTATAATCGAAAGTTTCTTTCAGTTTGATGTGGTTGATGATCCCTGCGTTGATGTAGAAGCGGAAATTATTTTTTACAACAGCATATACTTTTATGCCTATAGGAATAGCAAGCTCGGTAATGTGTGATGTGTAATTAGTTGGTGTTTGAGAAAACCCGATTGTCTTTGCGTAATAAACCTTGAATGATGTTTGCGAAAACAGAATTGAATTGGTGATGGCAATGCGATTCACAAAAAGAAAATCGTGTGTAAAGCCAACCATGTAAGACGGGGTACTGTAAAATAAAGGCGGACGTTCAGGTGCATTACCTGGTTGACTTCCCAATGTTGTTCCTGTAACATTTGCCAAAACACCGAGAGAGTAATGGAAGATTTGCTTCTTCTTTTTAGGAAGAACATCTGCTTCTTTTTTGTCGAATCCTGTTTCTGCTTTATCTGAAATGGATTGAAGAAGTTCTGCTTCTCGTCTTGCAAGCAAAATATTTTCAGCGGTTGAATTTTTTACAGCATCAACACTGTTGAGCATTTCTATCTCGTTTTGAATAGGAGTTACTGTTTGTTGGTTGCGAGTTGCCGGTTGCGAATTGCTTGCTGTCTGTGTTTTGCTTTTATGCATAGCGCGACTTGTTACTTGCTTCGAAAATATATTGGCACGATGATGATGTGGACCTTCGTTGTTTGGATTCTCGCTGATTAACGCAGAAGAACTATTGTCTTTTGCCATTTGCCATTTGCTACTTGCAACGGTTGACGCATTCACTTCTGCTTTCGCTTGTTCTGAATTACGAGATGAAACGCGATTTTCAATTTCTGCTTTCTCTCCTTTTAGTTTTTCAGTTTCCACTTTTGCCTTATCATTATCGACTGCCGCTAACGTTGTATTAACCGCTGTCTGTGGTCTGCCGTCAATCATCTGTTCTACTTGCTTATCATCTTCATCCATTAAATACACACCCCAACCAAGAATGCCGATGCTCAACAAAAGCACCGCAGCAATTCCCCCGGTCCACAACCAGAAAAATCCTCTGCGCTTTTTCTTTTCACCAAGCATTGCTTCCATTTGTTCCCATGCCTGCAGGTCGAAAGGAAACTCAGTGCTGCTGAGTTTCTCGCGTATTTGTTTGTCGGAACTATTTTCCATATGCACTAACGTTAACTTTATTCAACTCCCTAATTTTCTCCTGCATCTTCGCTCTTGCCTTTGCGAGATTCGATTTTGATGTGCCCTCACTAATACCGAGCAGCTTTCCTATTTCACCGTGATTGTAACCTTCCACCACATACAGATTAAAAACTACTCTGTAGGCAGGTGTCAGTTCGTTCACCATTTCTAAAATTTGTTCGGCAGCTAAATCAGC
>CANJRM010000021.1 GCA_947476645.1 Bacteroidota bacterium | reverse complement strand
CGGCACCTATTACGAGCAGGTATGTGGCGTATCTCGTGCTTTTTGTATAGAGAAAAGTATGATTGAACTTGCCGATAATCTCAATTTTACTGAACGTAAAATTTTAGGTCTTCTCGATGGCGATGTAAAATCAACCATTGCCCAAATCAACACACTCATTGCCGATAACCTTTTACCTAATCCCGATTTTGCCGATTACGGCATTACTCCGGCTATACTTACAGCAGGTGCTGCAAAAGCGCAGGAATTTACCGATTCAATTGGTGTGGTAGGTGCTGTTGATGCAGGTAAATCTGCTGCCGGCACAGCAGTAATTGCTAAAATCCACGATTTAATGCAAGACAGCGATTTACTCGAACTACTGATGCGTAACTTCATTACTTCCGATGTAGATTTCTACAACGGCTTCATTGCCGCTAACGTGGTAGATGATATTGGTGTTCACCACACAGGTATTGAAGGAACAATCGAAACAGCAGATGAAACTCCAATCAAAGGAGCCTTGTTCACCTGTGTGGAATTAGGTAAGTCTAAAACCTCCGATATAGTTGGGCATTATGCAGCCATAAAAATGAAACCGGGCACCTACACCTTCACAGTTACTCATCCGCTCTATCATTCACAATCCGTAGTCATCAAAATCAAAAAAGGAAAAATCATCACCAAAGACTGGACAATGATTCCTTTGTAACCAATAACTCCCCAAAACCAAAAAGCCCTCGACTATTCGGGGGCTTTTTGGTTTTTTGCATTGTCCTGTGTCTAACGTCTCGTGTCTGCTATCTAACGTCTCTCTCAATCCTTCCTCACCACCGCAAACTCAACCCTTCGGTTGATAATATGCTCGGCATCGGTGCAGTCTACACAAATCTTTGTAACCTTCTCCTCGCCATAGCCCACCGCGGGCAGGCGGTTGATGTCAATACCGTGTTGGTTGACATACGCCTGGCAGGTAGCGGCACGTTTTTGCGAAAGCACGAGGTTAAACGCACTGTTTCCGCGCATATCGGTGTGCCCGCCTATTTCGAGCACCAGGTCGGGGTAAGTTTTCATCAACAGCACCACACTGTCGAGTATTTTTTCGGCATGTGCCGTTAAACCAAAACTGATAGAGTCGAAGTAAACCGTAGAGAGATTAAACGTGGCGGGAACCAGCCGCGTAAAACCGTAAATATCATCGCTTCCCTGTCCGCCCGCGCGGGTAGAAACAAAAAGCCCGCGGGTTTTGGTGCGGTCGGTGCAGTAGCCAAAATCATCGGCAGTAGTGTTGATGGGCGCGCCCACATTGAGCGGAGCGCTCCACAGCGAATCATTTAAAACCGCCACATAAATATCGAGCCCGCCCAAACCCACGCGGCTGTCGGTAGAGAAATAGAGTTTGCTGTTACCTTCTATAAACGGAAACATTTCACGGCCGGGTGTATTTATTTTTGCCCCGAGGTTAACGGCATTGCCCCAGTTGTTGCCCGTCTTTTGACAAACATAAATATCGGTTTCGCCAAAGCCACCGGGCATATCGCTGATGAAATAAAGTTTGTTGCCATCGGCCGAAAGCGAAGGATGAGCTACATTATAAATATAACTGTTGCATGAAAGCGCACGCACGTTTATCCAGCCGCGTTTTTTGTTGTAATCGGCATGATACAGCCCGAGGCGGCTGATATGGTCGGTGCCTTTTGTAATGTAATTGGTGCGCGTAAAAATCATTTCCTTTCCATCGGCACTAAAGGTGGCGGCACTTTCGTTGAGCATTCCGTTAACCTTTCCCTTTAGTTTCACAGGAACATTCGTAGCCATGGTATCATCCTGATTCATTTCAAACAAATCGTAATAAGCATCGCCTCCATCGGCATTGGTATAGCGAATAGGTGTTCCCTCCGTGCGATTTGACGACAGCATAATTTTATCGGCACAAAACGCTGGCGACATTTCAGAAGCCGAACTGTTTTGCGCAAAAGATGTGAGCGTGTACGAATTCTTTTCTTCGAGTAAAGGTTTTACTTCTTGGTAAAAGTTTTTGAACTCTTCAGCTCTGCTATCATAAGGAGCCGCTTCGCGAAAAGCGGAATAAGCCTTTTGTGCTTCTTCATATTTACCATTAGCCCTAAGCACCTGCCCGAAATAAAATCTGTCAATCGGCTTTGCTAAAGGATGCGTGGAAAGAATGCGATAGACCGCTTCGGCATTATTATAATCATCGAGAATCAGGTAAGTGTTGCCCAGTTTTTCCCAGGCGTTTACATCGTTCGTATCGCGGTCGGCAGCGGTTTTGTATTGCTGTGCAGCCAGGTCGAAACAAAAAGCACTCATCAGTTTATCGCCTTTCTGCACATAACTTTCCTGCGCTGCGTTGGTTGCTGCAATGCCGCTGAACGTGAACAAAAAAAGAAGACCCTTGCTTTTCATATGATTGAGCTAAACAGAATTATGAAGACTACTTCTTCCTCACGCGCACAAAGGGTGGTTGCTGGCATAGAATGCGTGAGGCAACTACAAAGCGGTATACGTAACTGTGCTGGAATGTTTGCGTTAAACAGCAGATTTAAAGCGCTGATTTGTAAGAAAGGCAGAACAACAACGCGGGCGTTGTTGAACGCGGGGTTTTAATCGAGGTTGAGCACCTTAAACCCGGTTCTGCGAATTGGATTTGTATAGGCTGTTACACTTTACACCATCTCATATTTCTCTTTCTCGAACTTAGCGGTGCGTTTCATAAACGTAAAAGTAAAGCCTGGCCAAAGCGTAACATTCTTTCCACTCTTGGTTTGATACCAACTGGTGCAACCACCGCTTTGCCAAACAGTAGTAGCTAGCTTCTCCTGAATCTCTTGATTAAATTGTTGTTGTGTTTCCTTTTTTACATCCAAAAATTTTGCTCCGCTTTGTTTCAAAGTTTTCAACGCTTCCATTATTAAGTTTACCTGCGCTTCAATCATTAGTATCATACTGCTGTGTCCAAGCCCTGTGTTTGGGCCCACTACTAAAAACATATTCGGGAAACCGGCAACAGAAGTGCCGAGATACGCTTCTGCACCATCGCGCCATGCTTCGTTTAAGTCAATTCCGTTTCTTCCTTTAACTGCAAAGCGACTTACTTCTTCGGCTGCTTTAAAACCTGTAGCCAGAATAATTACATCGGCATTTTGTTGTTTGCCATCATTCGTCAGCACACCTGTTTCGTTGATACAATTAATTTTTTGTGTAATCACTTCTACATTTTTTTGAGCAAGTGCAGGAAAGTAATCATTGCTGATAAGCACGCGCTTGCAACCCATTACATAATTAGGTGTAAGCTTTGCGCGCAATATTTCATCAGCAATACTTTGTTTTAAAAACCGCAACGATAGCTTGCTGAAAAATTTCAGAATGCCCGGATTCTTGATAAAACCCACCGCCATTATTTCGTGCTGCCAATACAATCGTTTGCGATGCAAGCGTTGAGTTGCAGGAAAATTATTGTAGAGCCATTTTCGAAGCGAAGAAATTTCTCCATCGGGTTTTGGGAGAATCCAGGGCGGTGTGCGCTGATACAAATTCAGCTGCTTCACTTTTGAAACAATAGCGGGAACAATCTGAATAGCACTCGCACCTGTTCCTATTACCGCAACAGTTTTGCCACCTAAATCAAAATCGTTTTCCCAAATAGCAGAGTGAAACATTTTGCCTTTAAAAGTTTCCAGTCCTTTGATGTCAGGAAATGAAGGTTGACTTAATCCACCCGAGCACGATACAATTACTTTGGCAGTATACTTCTCTCCTTTCTCTGTTTCTATGTTCCATATACCGTTGGCTTCATCAAAAATTGCATTGGTAATGTTTGCACTAAAGCGAAAGTGATTTTGCAATTCATATTTCGCTGCACAATGCTCCATGTATTTTAAAATCTCCTGCTGCGGACTAAACTCTCTGCTCCAGTTTGGATTTGGTTCAAACGAAAAAGAATACAAGTGCGATTCTACATCGCAAGCCGCACCGGGGTAATGATTATCGTACCAAGTTCCACCCAAATGTTTGTTGCGTTCGAGAATCAGAAAATTGTTTTCACCATTCTTTTTTAGCTGAATAGCCGAACACAATCCGGCAAATCCTGCACCTATAATTATCTGGTCGTATGTATTATTCATTTGGAACGGTTAGTTATGGCGAATGTAAAATTTTTGCTTTCCTCTATTCATCAATCAGGGTATTCATGAATTTCTATATTCGCCACTCAATTTTAAAAACATGACCACAGAAAATTTAAATGATATAAGGAGCCGTTTACTGGTTTTGAGGGGGTATCTTTGACTACGCTAATCGCGAATTAAAAATACAACAGGACGAACACACCACTACGCACCCCGACTTTTGGAACAATCCGAAAAAGGCCGAGGAGATTCTCAAAGAAATTAAAATCAACAAATTCTGGACAAGCGCATACGATAATGCTATGAAGGCATGTGAAGATGCTATGGTGATGCGCGAGTTTTATGAAGCCAATGAAGCTTCGGATGCGGAAATGAAAGAAGCATACCAACGCGCTGCTGCTGCTGCCGATGATTTGGAATTCAGAACCACACTCAATCAACCCGAAGACCAGTTTGGTGCGGTGCTTGAAATAAATGCTGGCGCTGGCGGTACAGAAAGTTGCGACTGGGCGAGTATGCTTTTGCGTATGTATGTGATGTGGGCAGAGAGTCACGGTTTTAAAATTACGGAAGCCGAGCGTACCGATGGTGATGTGGCTGGAATAAAATCAGTATCGCTCGAAATTGAAGGCGAATTTGTTTACGGTCATTTAAAAGGCGAAAACGGAGTGCATCGCTTAGTGCGCATTTCTCCTTTCGATTCAAACGGCAAACGACACACTTCGTTTGCTTCGGTGTTTGTGTATCCTATTGCCGATGACACGATTGAAATTGTTATTCCGCCTTCGGAAATGGAATGGTCAACTTTTCGCGCTAGCGGTGCAGGCGGACAGAATGTAAACAAAGTAGAAACAGCGGTGCGTGTGAAACACATTCCTTCGGGGCTTGTAGTGAACTGTCAGGTTACGCGCTCACAGCATGATAATCGCGAACGCGCATTAAAAATGCTGAAATCGAAACTCTACGAAATAGAAGTGCAGAAACGAAATGAAGCGCGCGATAAAATTGAAGGAACAAAAATGAAAAACGAATGGGGCTCACAAATTCGCAACTACGTTTTGCATCCGTACAAATTGATAAAAGATAATCGCTCGGGTTTCGAAACCGGAAATGTGCAACCTGTTTTAGATGGTGAACTGGACGAGTTTATCAAAGCGTATTTATTGCACGCTACGAAGAAGATTTAAACTATAGAATCTAAACAGCGAGTAAGGTTATCTAACCCTGTTTTCAATTCATCGAACAACGGATAGCCAAAACCTATTCTCATGTGCACTTTGTCTTGCTCAAACCAATGACCAGGACCAACTATAGTTGCGTATTGCGAATACAATCGTTCGTAAAATTTTTCGGTATCAATTTCATACGCTGCTTTTAACCGCGCGAAACAAACAACACCAGCTGTGGGCTCTACCCATTCTAAATATTTTTGCGCAACAAACCATTGTTTGAAGTACGCAAAGTTGTTTCGGATGTGTTCATGATTCTTTTGCAGAATGGCTTTTTTGTTGTGCAAAAGATGAAAAGCAATTTCTTCATCCACTACCGAATTACACAAACAGATTTGTTCTTTAGCTGCAAGAAAATCGTGCATCAGCTTTTTATCGCGGCAAATCAACCAGCCGATACGAATGCCGGGAGCACCAAACGATTTTGAAACAGAAGAAACAGAAATCACATTCGGTGAAAGTTCTGCTGCATAAGGCTTCAATGTCGTTTGAAAATTTAAATCGCGATAGGTTTCATCAACCAGTAAGCGGCAATTCTTTTCTTCTGCCAGTTGAACAAGTTGTTGGATTACTTTCTCATCAAATACCTTCCCAGTAGGATTATGGGGATTGGTAATGCTGATAAGTTTTGTATTCGGTTGAATGGCTTCGCGAATTTTATTTACATCCAATGTAAATCCTTCTTCAAACTTTAAATCAATAATGCTCATAGCGCAATTGATAGCACGAGGAGTTTCCAAATTAGTCCCGTAGTTCGGACGTATCACCACCAAATGGTCGACAGGATTCAACAAGGTAGTAGCTACAATAAACAAAGCAGTTGCCGCACCGGAAGTAACGAGCACATCATCGGCAGAAAGAATTTTGCTTTCTTCTTTGATGGCTTTGCGAAGTTTAGGAATGCCTTTGTGCTCACCATAAAACAAAACCAAGTTACTGAGGTCAATATTCAAATCGCTGAGCCGAATATCGCGCACAGAACTTTCAGCCAAATTATATTTGATAGTGCTGTAACCCATTTCTTCGGGTGATTCAATTTCAATGGGCATTCTTACGTACTTCATATTTCAGTTTTATATTTCAATTTCCTTTTCATACGCCAGCTTTCTGAAAACATCGGCACTTGGTCGCTTGGTTCTGTTCTTGGTTTCAATATCGGTTTCGTATAAGCCAAAGCGATAAGTAGGTCCAAGATTCCATTCAAAATTATCGAAAGTGCTCCACCAGAAATATGCGCGCATATCAATTCCTTTATCTAAACAAGCGCGCATAACCTTCATATAATCTTTCATAGCACTCACACGCACTTTATCATCGGTGGTGCAAATTCCGTTTTCGGTAATGATGATGTGTAAATGAAATTTGTTCCAATAGCGTTCAATTACTTCCCCTAAACCCTGCGGATAATACTCCCACATGTCATCATGAGCCTTCCCATACTTCTCAAACTTTTCAGGCGTATCCATATAGTTAATCGGCAGCGGGTCGTGCGACATTTTGCAGTAGTAACTCAAGCCAAAGAAATCGAGTTTCTTTTCAAATGGTTTCAACGCCCGCTTCATAAACCACCAATCAGAAATCTTTGCTGGCAAAATGCCGAGCACATTTTCATGAGCAAAAATAACGGTGTTGTGACTAATGCCCACAGGTTGCGAAGGAAACTTTGCATGGATGTAATCATACACTTCTTCATGTGCTAAACCCAAATGGTCAATTACTTTAAGTGCTTTAAAAAGATTCGTTTTAAAAGGTGGAAACTCTCCCATTAAATAAGCACCG
This sequence comes from Bacteroidota bacterium, assembly GCA_947476645.1. GTDB lineage: Bacteria > Bacteroidota > Bacteroidia > Chitinophagales > LD1 > Bog-950. The sequence goes on along the minus strand of CANJRM010000021.1, from coordinate 32,892 downwards.
CTTACGTAAACATTCGGTTCATTGAAGGTGTTCCACCAGGTTACATACTCGCCAAACTCATCCACCACTTTCTTGCTAAAATCCACCCACATGGCAATGTTTTCCTTCTTCTCCCAATTGCCTTTTGCAGCAAACCAAAGGGGGTTGGTGAAGTGGTGCAACACCATCATTATCTTTACTCCTCTCCTTTTCAAATCATCTAAAAAACTTTTGTATTCAGCAACAGTTTCCTGATGCAAAGCACCAAAAGGTTCACGTTGCAGTTTGCTCCACATTAAACTCATGCGATACGATGGCGCGCAGTACGAAATTATTTCTGCGTCTTCTTTAAACAGCTTTTCATGGTCGCTGGTGCGGTTAAAAACATGACCATCTTTTGATTTTACTCCGAGCCATTCATGCTCAAACGCTGTTTCAATTTGGTAAGCGGCAGTAGATGTGCCAAAGGTAAATTCATTGGGGAAAGTGAGTTTCATGAAAGTAAAAGTAAAAAAGGAAATGAGTAGAATACGGTGTGCAAGTAGAAACTAAAACGACCTAATTGAGAGACTCTTTTATTAATAGATTCGCGACAAGTTATTTTAGATTATGAATACCATTACACTACCAACAACTCTGCATTGCGCTGGCTGTATAGAAAGTATAAAACCATTCTTCAACGCTTCCGAAAAAACAAAAGAATGGAAAGTTGATTTGAGTAAGCCTGTGAAGACAATTACAGTGAGCGGTGAAGATGTTCGCGAAGAAGATGTTGTAAAGCTTTTGCAGGAAGCCGGCTATGATAAGTTGGAGCAAGACCTATAATAATCCCACTCTATGTTCTTGGGGCTTATCAGCTAAATACTATTTTCAATTATCCATTCACTTAAATCATCTTCATGAAAAAAGTTTTTCATCACCTTGGTGCAGTGCTTATTTTGCTGGCATTCACCGCGCAAAATATTTCGGCAAAAGACAAATCAGATAATTCAGAACCGGCAAAAAAAGATTCGGTTCACTTAGATGTTTTGAATTATGACACTACCGGTAGTGTTACAATTGGTTTAGGATTAGCTAAGTTCGAAATTCCAAAAGGATTTAAATATCTCAACGGAAAACAAAGCAAATATGTGTTGCACGATTTGTGGGGAAATCCGCCATCAGAAACGTTGGGAATGATTTTTCCTGAAGAAGCCGATAACATCATCCCAACCACCTGGGCTATCGAAATTACGTACGATGAAGACGGGCACGTAAAAGATGATGATGCAAAAGATATTAAGTATGACGAGTTACTTGAACAAATGCAGAAGGAAGTTAAAGAAATAAATCCAGAACGCAAGAAGCAGGGCTATCCAACTTTTCAATTAACAGGTTGGGCTTCGCCTCCATACTATGATGAGAAAGAAAAGAAACTGCACTGGGCAAAACGAATTTTGTTTGAAGGTGATTCAAGTGAAACGTTAAACTACAATATTCGTGTGCTGGGTAGAAAAGGAGTTTTGGTTCTTAACGCTATTGGCACTATGGATCAACTGGCTGAAATAAAATCTAAAATCAATCCGATACTCGCCAATGTAAATTTCAATGACGGAAATACATATGCCGACTTTGATTCGAATGCTGATAAGGTAGCTGCTTACGGAATTGGTGGTTTGATTGCCGGAGGAGTTTTGCTCAAGACAGGTTTGTTTGCCAAGATAGGTTTGGTTCTGCTAAAATTCGGCAAACTTATTTTTGTAGGAGCTGCTGCCGTTGTAGGCGGAATTGTAAAATTCTTCAAAGGCAAAAAAGACAACGAGGTAAATCCGAACGCTTAATTCTTATCTCAATTTAAAGTTCTCTACTGCTTTTTTCACGCTTCCATGTTGCAGAAGTAATTCCTTGCTTTCTGTTTGTGAAAGACCTGTTGCTTCCATCACCATGTTGGCACCACGCTCTACCAATTTATTATTGGTGAGTTGCATGTTCACCATTTTGTTGTCTTCTACTCTTCCTATCTTAATCATTACCGAAGTGCTAATCATATTCAGCACTAATTTTTGTGCTGTGCCTGCTTTCATTCTTGTGCTTCCTGTTACAAACTCAGCTCCTGTAATAACTTCAATAGCTACATCAGCATGTTTAGCTACTAATGAATCTGGGTTACAAACAACACATCCCGTTACAATTCTATTCTCTCTACAAATTTTTAAAACACCAGCTACATAAGGAGTTCTGCCCGATGCGGCTATTCCGATTACCACATCATTAGAAGTAATGTTGTGAAGTTGTAAGTCCTTCCATCCTTGCGCAGTATCATCTTCTGCAAATTCAACTGCTTTTCTAATGGCACTATCTCCACCAGCAATTATGCCAATAACCAAACCCTGCTCCACACCGTAAGTAGGCGGACATTCACTGGCATCTACAATTCCTAACCTTCCGCTGGTGCCTGCACCAATGTAAAAGAGACGACCGCCACTAAGCATTTTATCAGCAACAGCATCTACCAATTTCTCAATTTGAGGTATTGCCACGCGAACGGCTTCAGCAACTTTACTGTCTTCCTGATTGATATTTGTGAGCAATTTAAGTGTGCTCATTTTTTCAAGATGACGATACGAAGAAGGAGATTCTGTAAAATTCATGATGACGAAAGTAAAAGCATTTTTAAATAAAAAACCCTCCGCAATAAATGCGAAGGGTTAAGTACCCCGGATTGGACTCGAACCAATGACCCTCAGTTTAGAAAACTGATGCTCTATCCAGTTGAGCTACCGGGGCGAGGGCGCAAAAATAAAAAGTTCGGCATTTTATTAAAGCAAATAGCAAACGATTGAAAAAGAAAAAGCCGCTTCGCAAATTACGAAGCGGCTTTTGTATTGAATGTTCAGAACAAATTATTTCACTTCCATCAACTCAGTATCGAAGATAAGCGTAGCGTTTGGAGGAATAACTCCACCTGCTCCGTTTGCTCCGTAACCCAATGATGCCGGAATAATCAATTTCACTTTGCCACCTACTTTCATCAATGCAATACCTTCATCCCATCCTGCAATTACCTGATGCGTACCAAGAACAAATGGAAGAGGCTGATTACGGTCGTAAGAAGAATCGAATTTTTTACCGTTTGCTAAAGTTCCTGTGTAATGAACCGAAACATTTTTGCCCGCAACTGCTTGTGCACCTGTTCCTTCTTTTTCCACTACATAATATAAACCGCTTGCAGTTTTCTTAGCGTTAGGATAGCTCTTCTTCACTAATTCTTCAGCCGAAATAGTTACTGCTTTGTTTGCATCGGCTGCTGCTGCTGCATATTCAGTTTTCTTTTTTGCAAGCAATTCGTCTTTCTTAGCCCATGTTGCAACGGCATCAAATGCTTCTGCTTCTTTACCTACACGCACAATAGAAACTTTAGTCATTACATCGCCATTGTTCATTTGCGGAACCAAAGGATAACCTTCTACCACTTCGCCATAAATAGTATGCTTACCATCTAACCAGCCACACAATGTTTCAGTAATAAAAAACTGTGAGCCGTTAGTTGCAGGTCCTGCATTTGCCATTGCGAGCAAACCAACTTTATCGAACTTAGAAGAGTAATCAAACTCATCGCCAAAAGAATAACCTGGTCCACCTGAACCGTTACCCGCAGGGTCTCCGCCTTGAATCATGAAGGGTTGCGGTGTGTGAATACAACGGTGAAATGTAAGACCATCATAAAAAGGAGTGCCTTCAGGTTTTGCAGTGTTTTTGATTTTACCTTCTGCAAGACCTACAAAGTTTGCTACAGTTACCGGAGCTTTTTTGTAGAAAAGAGAAATTACGATATCGCCTTTAGCGGTTTTGATATCGGCATATAAGCCCGGAGTTTCTTTCCACTTTAATTCTGTTGCCGATGGTTCGTAATTAGTTGGAGCTGTCGGTTCATTGGGAGTTGCCATTTTTGTTTCTTCTGTTTTGTTGCCGTTGGCGTTGCATGAAGTAAGCATGCCGGCCATAAGCGTTAGGGTTAAAAATATTCTGTTCATTTTATGATTGTTTTATTGGTGACTGATTCTGTTTACAATGCTAAACTTTCCAATGCTTCTAAAAACTTCTTCTCTGTTTTTTCTAATGAAAGGCTACTCTTTCCTCCTGCTGCGTTTCTGTGTCCGCCTCCTTCAAAATTATTTCGCGCAAAAGTATTTACATCTATCTCTCCTCTTGAACGAAACGAAATTTTAACTCTGTCGGGCTCTTCGCTAAAGTAAGCGGTCACTTTTACGCCTTCTATTTTAAATGGATAGTTGACCAGTCCTTCGCTATCGCCACTCTGCAAATAAAATTTTTTTATCTCAGCTTGTGTTGCCATAATGTATGCCACAGAACCACCTTTCACCAACTTTAACTTTTCGTGCAAGGCAAAACCAAAGAAACGCAAACGTGTTTCGCGGAACACATTGTTTACTTTTTCGCTTACATACTCGGGCTTGGCACCATGACCAACTAAAGCAGCGGCAACCATCAAGGCATTTGGAGTGGTGTTATTGAATTGGAAGAAGCCGTTATCTGTTGCTATACCTACGTAAAGATTTTCAGCAGTTTTTACATCTACTAAATTGGTTTCGCCAAGGTCGGCAATGATATCGTAAACCATTTCGGCAGTAGCGCAGTAAGTGGTATTGCTGAATGCAATAGCCGCAAAGTTTTCAGGCTGCTGGTGATGGTCAATCATTATTTTGGGCGCGGCAGCGTTCTTAATTATTTCGCCTAAGTTTTCTAAACGGCTTAGCGCATTGAAGTCGAGACAGAAAATAATTTCGGCACTCTTGATTTTGGCTTCGCATATTTTTTTGCCCATGTCGTTTTCATAAACGAATGTATCGGCAGTGCCGTTAATCCAACTGAGGTTTTGAGTATAAGGCGTAGGCGAAATGAAAGCTACCTCATGATTTTTCTTTTCGAGAAAGAATTTGAAACCAAGCGATGAACCCAAAGCATCGCCATCGGGATTGCGATGGGTAACTATCACTATCTTTTTAGGAGTAGAGAGGATTTCTTTAAGCTGCGCTATATCGGCTGAGGGAAATTTCATGAAGAGCGCGAATGTAGGAAATGAGAGGTAAATACAAAGACTCAGAGAATGCAGCTTCAATCAACCGCTTTTGCAAAGTTGCCGTTTAAGAATATTTTTAGCCGCCCTATAAAGAAGCACATAACACAATAGATAACATGAGCGATACAGGAAAAGTATTACTGGAAGTAAAAAACTTAGTCACCGAATTTAAAACCGATGACGGCATTGTAAAAGCGGTCAACAATATTTCGTTTACGCTTAACCGTGGCGAAACCATTGGTATTGTAGGCGAGTCGGGCTCGGGCAAGTCGGTTACTTCGCTTTCGGTTATGCGCTTGATTCCAAATCCACCGGGAAGAATTGCGAGTGGCGAAATAAATTTTTATCAGAAAGACGGAACCAAGGTTGACCTCACCAAAATTTCGGAAGAGGAAATGCGCAAGTTTCGCGGCAACGAAATCTCCATGATTTTTCAGGAACCTATGACTTCGCTTAACCCCGTGTTTAAATGTGGTGAACAGGTAATGGAAGCCATTATTCTGCACCAGAAAGTTTCGAAAGAAAAAGCGAAAGAGATTACGCTTGCCATGTTTGAAAAAGTAAAGCTGCCGAATCCTCAACGTATTCTCGATGCGTATCCGCATCAGCTTTCGGGCGGGCAAAAGCAGCGCGTTATGATAGCCATGGCTATGAGTTGCAATCCGTCTATTCTTATTGCCGATGAACCAACCACTGCACTTGATGTAACGGTGCAGGCAACCATTCTCGATTTGATGGCGAAACTAAAAGGCGAAATTGACAGTTCAATTATGTTCATCACACACGACCTTGGTGTGATAGCCGAAATTGCCGACCGCGTGTTGGTGATGTATAAAGGACAGATTGTAGAGCAGGGAACAGTGTTAGAAATTTTCGGAAACCCGAAACATCCTTACACCAAGAGTTTGCTTGCATGCCGTCCCCCATTGGGCAAGCGCCTGAGCAAGCTGCCTACTGTAGTTGATTTTATGGAAGAGAAAGAAGACGGCACGGTGATAGAAAAACATACTTCCGTTGCCGATGCTATTAATGCGGTGGTTATTTCGGATGATGTTACGCGCGCGCGCAGAGAGAAAGTAATGGCGGCTAAAACCATTCTTCAATTGAAGAATGTGAAGACCTGGTTCCCGATGGGCAAAAACTTTTTGGGCAAACCAACCGACTATGTAAAAGCAGTGGATGATGTAACGTTCGATGTGCATGAAGGCGAAACGCTCGGTCTCGTTGGCGAATCGGGTTGCGGCAAAACAACTTTAGGAAGAACGATTCTTCGCTTAGTGCCGGTGCACAGTGGCGAAATTATTTTTGATGGTAAGAACGTTCTCGAGCAAGGGCAAAAAGAAATGATGAAGCTGCGCGAGAACATGCAGATAATTTTTCAGGACCCTTACTCATCGCTCAATCCGCGCATTACTATTGGCAATGCTATTATGGAGCCGATGACGGTTCACGGCATTCACGCCAACGAAAAAATACGCAAGGAGAAAGTACTCGACCTGCTCAACAAAGTAAATATGAAGCCCGAGCACTTCAATCGTTATCCGCACGAGTTTAGCGGAGGTCAACGTCAGCGTATTTGTATTGCGCGCGCACTCGCGCTTAACCCTAAGTTTATCATTTGCGATGAATCGGTTTCGGCTCTCGATGTTTCGGTTCAGGCACAAGTATTAAATCTATTGATTCAACTGCGCGAAGAATTTAAGTTCACTTACATTTTCATCTCCCACGATTTATCAGTTGTAAAATTCATGAGCGACCGCATGGTAGTAATGAACAAAGGAAAGATTGAAGAAATGGGAATAAGCGATGATATCTACAACAACCCTCAACGCGAATACACCCAAAAACTGATTGCCGCCATTCCTAAAGGCGAATTGAGTGATATAATGAAACGAGTAGCAGTGGCGAGGTAACATATTCCGTTGCGGAAGCTATTCAGTCTAAAACATTCACACATTTCCCTCATTTTTGCTCAATTCTTAAGCATTTTAATCCAAATAAAGAGTCTGTTCAACAAACTCGGTCTTTGACATACCTGTTACTGTCTTTAGACATTACTCATGAAAAGACAAACGTTTTGGGAAAGTATGTGTAAGCATTCGGGGAAATTTCGGAACCATTAGAAAAGAATTTGAACACATCTGAAAACATCAGGAATTTATAAAGCCAATAACAAAAGACTCGAACTGTTGGTTTACAACAACTCGTTACATGTTATAAGAGATGCCGAAATTCAACTCACTTGTGTAAGAATTCATGAAGTATCACGTAGAGTAATTTTAGATAAACCATATCCTTCCGATAATATTCCGTTACTTGAAATAACCACCGAAATTTATTTCACAGAAGTTACTTACAACAATAATCAACGGAAGATTTTCAGCTTTTACAGATAGTGAGTTGAACATGAATTTTGCCGTATTACAAATTCGCGTAGGTTTGAAACTGAAAATGCTTCAGTCACTCTCACAAATCTCGCGTTACAAAAACTGGTGGAAATACACCGCGGCTCCTTTATTGGGTGTCGCGTATTTCATGTTGTTTATTCTCGGTTTCTATGCACACGATTCACTGCGTATAGTGGTGCGTTTGTTTCTGAGCATCACAGGTTTTGCCTCGCTTGGTTATTTTTTAAATGATTGGGCTGATATAGAAACCGACAGCAAAGCAAGCAAGCAGAACAAGGTTGGCACACTTCATCCGCTCTTAAAATTTCTGCTAGTTGCTGCCTTTACCATTCTTGCTCTTGCTCCCTGGGTTTTCTTTCAGCATTATATCTATTCGCTTTCACTTATTGCGGCAGAGTTGGTTCTGTTCATCACTTATTCCTTTTCTCCTTTTCGGTTAAAAGCAAAAACGCTTATTGCTCCCGTTGCCGATGCGCTTTACTCGCATGTAATTCCTGCGGTGTTGTTTGCGGGCATTCTGTTTCTTATTAATCAGCGTAATGTTGATTTGGTTTTTATTTCGCTGCTCATTATCTGGAAACTTTGCAGCGGCATTCGTTACTATCTCAATCATATTGCCCTCGATCGCAAAAATGATTTACTGTCGAATCATTCAACCTTAGCCACAGAACGTGGGAACAATTTTGTTTACCACCTTGCATCTAAATATTTTCTGTCTGTAGAGTTTTCAGCTTTGCTCTTACTAATGCTTTATGCGGGTGTAAATTTTCATTCGTATGCATTTCTGTTTCTTCCTGTTGCACTCTTCGTTTTTATTCTTGAGCCCATACTGAGCGTCACATTTCGTTTTACCTACAACTTCAAACGCATTTCGTTAGACGATTTTTATCAGCAGGTTTTTCCTTTGCTCAGCACCATTATGTTGTGCCAGGCTGACAGAACTTATGTACTTCTTTTAGTTGCGCACCTGTTTTTGTTTCATCGTTTACTCGAACGAACGTGGAAACTTTCAAAGTTCATTTTCTATTGGTTGAACAAATTTGCATCTCTTGTTTTCCATATTTTCATTTTCAAACCCGCTTCCCCCCTGCTTAACTATTCCATTTATTATTTCCGTAAAATTGTTTTGCGCAATAGCGAAGCAGAAGCCAGAGGCAAAGATTATGAGCGGCATATCAATTATGAGAAAACGATAGCCGTATTAAAACAGAAGAGCGACACAGGAAGAATTGCTGTGGTAAATATTCACGAACGCAAATACACAGAAACTTTCATTTTCAAAATGCTCGAGCAATTGCCTTTTGAAACACATTACTTGTATGGTGGTGAATTGCCGAAGTATTTCAACAGTGGTGAACCTTTGCTTACCAACGATGCGCGAATTTTAAACTGGCAGAACTTTCTTGAAACTATTTTAAAGAAGCCGAAAAACTTCTTTTTAAAGAAAGCCATCGTGCGTTACCTGATTAAAAACAGAATTGAATTGATTCTTGCTGAGTATGGTCCTGTAGGTGTGCAGATGATGGAGATTGCGAAGGATACAGGCATTCCTTTAGTCGTGAACTTTCATGGTTACGATGTTTATCATCAGAAAATCAAAAGCGTATTCAACGAATCGTATAAAGAGCTTTTCAAAAATGCAGTTGCACTTATTGCTGTTTCAAAGCAGATGAAAGAAGAATTAATTTCTATGGGAGCCGATGAAAAGAAAATTGTTTACCACCCCGCTTTCGTTGACCTTGAATTATTTGAATATCATGATGTAAGTATAAACGCTCCTGTGTTTTTAAGCGTGGGAAGATTTTCAGAAACCAAGAGTCCTCACCTAACTATTCTTGCTTTTGAAAAAGTATTACTGAAAATTCCCGATGCAAAATTGGTGATGATTGGCAAGGACGGTGGTGGTGAATTATTTGAAGCATGTAAAATTCTGGTGCGTTCACTTCGAATCGAAAACAAAGTTGAGTTCAAAAAAATTCTTTCTCCTCTAGCTGTGTATGAAGAAATGAAAAAGGCAAAAGTCTTTGTTCAGCATTCGGTTACTACACCAATCAATAATGACAAAGAAGGAACTCCTATTGCCGTGCTTGAAGCAATGGCAACAGGATTGCCTGTTGTTTCAACAAGGCATGGTGGAATTGCGGAAGTAATTACTGAAAACGAAACTGGTTTCTTAGTCGATGAATATGATGTGAATGGAATGGCGAACGCCATGTTGCGTTTAGTATCTGATAACAATCTGGTTTTTGAAACAGGTAAACGAGCAAGCGAAAGCATTCATTCGAATCCATTATTCAAAAACTACATAGAGAACTTAACGGCTCTGTTGAAACAGCATTTTGTTCGGAAGTAATGCTTCTATCTTCTCCCAATTCAGCAGCGTTAAATTCAACACAAGCAGTTCAGTTGAAGTAATTCCCATTACAAAGTAGTTGGCGGCACAAAAAACAATGGCGAGAATAAAAAGCAACGAATCAAACTTCTTTGTGAAAAAGCCAAAGGCAAAACACAACTGCACTACTACGTTTACAATCAACACCGCATGAGAAATTTCGGGATGCGCAATTAAGTATTGCACGCAGTGCGCCTGATAGCTTTGCGATTGCTGCAACAGCAAATCAAGTTGCTGGTGTTTTAGAATATTGGAAAGTTGCTCCTGATAAAATACTGAGCCACGAAATATTTTCCACAACGCGGCTGAGGCAAAAATGTAAAGCAGATAATAACGCGCACCTTCCCACAGAAGATTAAAACGCATTTCATTTTTACTCCAAAAAGGAATCGAGATAATAATCACCGCAAAGAAACCGTGATAGAAATGCGCGGTTACCATATTGAACAGCAGAAAATAAACTACCGCAACAGCAGTAAACAGAACAGCAAATACATTTCGCTGCGTTACCAAAAACAAAACAGGAAAAACAAATAAGCATAAATCGAAAAAGACTGACATTGAATGAGAAGAAAGAATAAACGTAGGCATTCCGGTTTTAATAAAAAGATGATAGAAAACATTGCCGTATTCTAAACCGCAACAGAAACCACCAAGACCTGTAAAGAGGGTTCCACTGATGAAACGATAGAACAACACCAATAAAACGCAGACAAACACCGCGATTGCTTTTACTCGAAAACTTCGTTCAAAATTTTCAATGGCGCTCATACATCAATTGTTTTTGGAGAACATGAGGCGAGCCATCAGCCAAATAATGACAAGTGAGTTTGTAAATCTGAATTTTCTTTTCAGCAGAAGAAATTTTGTTGCACAGCCACTCTTCCTTCACTTCGGTTGCCGGAGAATCCAACTCGCGAATCAAGGAAGAAATCAATTCTTCGCGCGTGTCTCGCATATCGGCATATTTCAATTCTTTACCGTCAACCAGAATAGTATAGGCAGTATAAGTTTCGTTAGCTTCTTCCTTTAGTGAATACATTCCGTAAAGCAGAAAAGGAAATTCTTCACGGCTATGTAAAGCGAACCAGCTTGTTGCTAAAACAAAAATACACACTACTACATAGAGGAGTTTAAACTCCGCATACAATCGAAACAAATATGTGTGCTGAATGAATTTCATTTTTGCTTTTAAAAACTATACCACCATCAAATTACAACCACGCACTTCTGTATCAGCCATTCTACCCAGCACTTCAAATGTTCCGTTGGAGTTTACTCTTCCTAAATCTCCGGTGGCAATGAACGAACACGAATACAAATTAGCGAGGTCAATCACATTGATTACTCCTGCTTTATTTTCTTCCAGCAAACGCAAGGGGTCATACATATCACGTGTAAAAATTTTGAGCCAGGGAGGTGATTGAAAAACTCCATCACCTTTTGAATACGCTTGTGAGAGCAACTCTGTCATTCCGTATTCGCTGTGAATATGCTTTACAGCAAAAGAGTTTTTGAGTTGAAGATGAACTTCTTCGCGTGTTAACTCCTCTCTCCTTCCTTTCATACCCCCTGTTTCCATCACTATTAAATCAGGAAAATCAATTTTATGTTGTGCAGCAAAATCAAGCAAGGCAAACGTAACTCCGAGGAGAATCACTTTCCGTTTACTTGTCTTGAGCACATCTAGCCAATCATAAAGTTTATCGAACTCATACAGAAAAAAACCGCTGGCGTTTTGACCGCTTCGTTTAATTAATTCTTTCGCCATATACACAAGCGAAGAATTATCTCTTTCGAGATAAGAAGGCAGCAAAGCAATTATTACATACTCATTTACGTCACCATAAAATTGTTGAAAGCATTTCAGAAAACTTTCTTCATACAAACTCAAATCAGCTACCTGATGCTTGGAAGAGATTTGTCCTGTAGTACCGCTGCTTTCAAAAGTCTTTGCAGCGGTCTCCCCTTCAGCAATTACGGAATGCGTTTTAAAAAACTCAATAGGCAGAAAAGGAATTTGCGAAACGCTTTTGACATTACCAGGATTCTGTTTCAGTGAATCGCAATACTGACGATAGACCTTCACCTTCGTATATTGAAAAGCAAAAAACTCGAGAGCGGTTTCTTCAAAATTTAAATCTGTAACCGAAAGAATTTTATTGCGAAGTGAATTCAACTGAAATATTTTGTGCGGTTAAAAATGCAATAAACAGTTCAATTTTGAGTTTATTTGACACAATGAAAATTCATTTCATTTTCCTCTTCTTCATCATCGCATCCATATCCGCCTGCGTAAAAGCTCCCAGTTATCCCATTGAGCCGCATATTGAATTCAAATCGGTTTCTTCTTCGTATGTGTATAGCGGTTATGTAGATACTATTTCGTTTTCGTTTGCCGATGGCGATGGCGATATTGGTGTGAACTCAAATGCTGCTGATTCAACCTGTGATTTGTGTTCGCTCAAACAAGGTGATTCATCTTGCCTCAAATTGCAGGCGTTCAACATTTTTATGATTGACAGTCGCGATTCGTGCTTAAATTATTTTGCTTCTGCCACCCTTTCGAACAATAGTAAGTTCAAAGGAATATCGGGAGTGATTGATGTAATTCGCGCTGTTGATTCAAAGAGTTGTCTTGCTGTTCCCAATCCTTCGTGCCCGCTTGACACCGTTAAGTTCACCATTGTTTTGCGCGATATGGCAGGTCATTTCAGTAATCTAACCACAACAACTCCCATTGTTGTTGACCCACACTAAATTTTATTCTAACTCTTTTAATTTTCTTCTGTAGTCATTGGCTTTATCCTGTTTGCCGATGTGGTCATACATCACCACTAAATTTTGCAACGCTGTTTTATTTGCCGGATTGATTAGTAAAACGCGTTGAAGAGTTTCAATAGACTTATCGTTTTGTTTAGTCATGCCGTAACAAACCGAGAGATTAATAAGAACCTCTTCTGAACTTCTGTTAATGTCAGCAGCTTTGTTCAAACAACGCAAAGCATTTTCATAATCACCTTGTTGCCCGTATTGCATCCCCTGCTGATTGTAATAATTGAAGTCATGCTGTTCAGCAGAAGAATCATCAATAACAATATTCTCCTTTGGAAATTCCTTTACATCTAAACCTGTGCGCGCTTTATATCCATCGCGAATGGCAGTTACTTCTTGAATGAATGGATTAGCCTCAACCGCTTTATTATAATAGTAAGAAGCAAATTCCTTTTTGCCGCGCTGCTCATAAATTTCTCCCAAGCCGATAAAACACGAAGCATCGTTAGAGCCATCCATGATTGCGCGGTTGTAGTAATAAATAGCTGAATCAAGGTTTTGTGTTAGACGCTGATGTGCAAGCCCCAATTCGTTATAAGCAGCAGCATAATGCGGATGAATAGCAACAGCGATGTAAAGTTCAGTTAAACCAGAATTGAGATAGGCGTTTTTCAACCCGGTATTTTGTTCAGCAATAGCTTTGTTGATTAAAATTGCTCCGTAATGAAAATGTGTTTGACTGCTGTTGGCAGAAACATTCACATCATGTGTGAAAAGCGTTTCATCATTTTTCCAATCAGTATTTCTTGAAATTGTTTGAACTGAATACAAAACAAGTAACAACAGAAACGGAACCGAAAATTTATTTTGCTTCAACAGCGAGGTAATGTTCTCTTCTTTCTTCTCGAATGAAATTTTTGAAAATGAAAAGAGAAGACTTGTAACTACAACACTGAAACCAAGAACCGGAGCATACAGAAAACGCTCAGCAAAAATTCCTCCTTTGAGATAAACAAATGCAAGCAAAGGCAGCAAAGTTATGATGAAAATAATTCCACCAACACCTAAAGATGATTTTTTGCGAAACTCATTTACAGAGAAATAAACTACTGCAACCAACAGCGCAACACCAACGAGTGCATTGAAAGATGCCCATGAAACAGCAGGCAATTGATTGTAAGCGTAACTGTAAGAAAGCGGATACGGAACAAGAATCAATTTTACGCACCATGCAAAAATCATCAGCATAGAAGGCAGTTTCAAATCTGAATCGGTGTAAGGATAGTTCAGTAAATCTTTCAATACAGGAGAAGAAAGAGAACCGAACACTTGATACTTATGAAATTGAAAAAGGAGAAACATTACCACAAAAGGAATTGAGAGCAATGCAACCCTTTTGATTGGAGTTTCCTGTCTGAAATAAATGATAACCGGCAACAGAAGGATTCCAACAATGGCTGTTTCTTTTGAAAGCAGAGCGAGATAAAAAAGAAAACAGGACGCGAGAATTCGAAAAGCATCTTTCGCTTCAATTTTAGTTCTATTCAAAACAGGAAAAAAAACAAACAGCGCAGCAATCAAATTGAGGAACGAAAGAATTTCATCGCGGCTTTTGATATTGGCTACTACTTCAGTGTGAAGCGGATGAGCGATGAAGAGCAACGTAACCACCAACGAAAACAGCGGATGTTTGCGATTGAAAATTTTGAGCAATAGAAAATAAAGCAGAAATGCAGTGAGCGAATACAAAAGCACATTCACGAAATGGCTTACGTGCGGATTGTTTGGAAACAATTGTTGCTCCACAGCAAAACTCACCAAGGATAGCGGACGATAATAACCGAGATTGAGATTTTGAAAATGCCATACATCGGAAGTGAAAATATTTTTGATGCCGGCAAAGCCCTGCATTACAAATTGATTTTGGGTAATCACTCCCTTATCATCTAAAACATAATCGTACGGAATGGTGTTGGCATAAAGCAGAAAAGCAAAGCATGCACCGATGAGCGCATAACGAAGATTTGTTTCTGCCTGCTTAATCAATGGTTTAGCTTAAAGCTTTTTCAAGCGCTCCTTCGTATAAATCTCTCCATTCGCCCACATTGCCCCAACGCACTTTATCGACAAACATTAAGGAAGAAGTAACCACACCTATGTTTGAAAACTCAACATCGTGTTTGGTAATGATGTCTAAGAACGCATCTTCCTTATCGGGCTTCACAGAAACCACTACTCGGCTTTGTGCTTCGCCAAACAGGAAAGCATCTTTACGGATATCATCTTCGGTTTCAATTTCAAAACCTTTGCCGCCTGCCATTGCACTTTCAAGCAGTGTAGTAAACAAACCGCCTTCGCTTATATCGTGTGCACTCGCTAATACCTGTTCGTAAATCAATTCCTTCACCGCGTTCTGCACTTTCACTTCAGTTTCTAAATCAAAGTAAGGAGCAGGAGAATTTTCGATTTCGTGCTGACTAACTAAATATTCAGAAGAAGAAATATCATTCTTCATTTCGCCAATTACATAAATGCGGTCGCCACTGTTTTTGAAATTGAGGGTCATTACAATTTCCTTGTCTTCCACCAAACCAATCATTCCAATAGTAGGCGTTGGAAACACAGCACCACCATCAGTTGATTGATTGTAGAACGAAACGTTTCCACCAGTAACTGGAGTTCCGAATGCTTCACACGCTTTGCCCATTCCCTGAATAGCGTTTACAAACTGCCAGAAAACTTCGGGCAAATAAGGATTACCGAAATTTAAACAGTTGGTCACTGCGCTTGGCTCTCCGCCACTGCAAACAATGTTTCGTGCCGCTTCTGCTACAGCAATTTGTGCACCTACTAATGGGTCAGCCCATACATAACGCGCATTGCAATCAACAGTAACGGCTAATGATTTTGTGCTGTCGTGAATACGAACAATAGCCGCATCACTCGGACGATTAGTAGAAGTATTTGCAACGCCTACCATAGAATCGTATTGCTGAAACACCCAACGCTTCGAAGCAATATTCAATTGCTGAATCAATGCTCTGCCTGCCTTCTTCAAATCATCGGGTTGTTCAACCGAATCAATATTGAATTTCTTGTTCTCCGCGAAATAAGCCGGCTCTTTGTATTCTCTTTCATAAACCGGAGCACCGCCACCCAACACTAAACTTTCGGCAGGAACATCGGCTACTAATTCGGTACCCATGAAATATTGCAAACGCTCGCCATCGGTAACTTCACCAATGATAGCGCAATGCAAATCCCATTTTTCGAAAACGGCTTCCACTTCTTTTTCCATTCCCTTCTTCACAATAATCAACATGCGCTCCTGCGATTCGCTCAAAAGAATTTCCCACGGTTTCATATTCTGTTGACGTGTAGGAACTTTATCTAACCATATTTTCATTCCGCTTTTTCCTTTCGCGCTCATTTCGGAAGTAGAACAGGTAATGCCCGCAGCACCCATGTCCTGCATACCTACTACCGCTCCGGTTTTAATTACTTCGAGCGAAGCTTCGAGCAATAATTTTTCCTGAAAAGGGTCGCCCACCTGAACCGCAGGTAAATCTTTAGCGCTGTCTTCGGTAATATCTTTTGAAGCGAATGCCGCTCCGTGTATTCCGTCTTTGCCGGTTGAAGAACCAACAATGTAAACCGGGTTTCCCGCTCCTTGCGAAATAGCAGAAACGGTTTCACCTGTCTTCACTATTCCTACACTCATCGCATTTACCAATGGATTAGTGGTGTAAACCGAATCGAAATAAACTTCACCGCCAACGGTAGGCACACCGAAACAGTTTCCGTAATCGCCAATTCCTTTCACCACGCCCTTGAGCAAATATTTTGTGCGGTCGTTTTCTAAATTTCCAAAGCGAAGCGAATTGAGCGAACAAATTGGTCGCGCGCCCATCGTAAAAATATCGCGGTGAATTCCGCCCACTCCTGTTGCTGCACCCTGATAAGGTTCGAGCGCGCTCGGGTGGTTATGCGATTCAATTTTGAAGGCGCAGGCAAGTCCGTCACCTAAATCAACCAGCCCCGCGTTCTCCTCTCCTGCTTCTACCAGTAAATGTTTGCCTTTGCGCGGCAGGGTCTTTAACCATTTAATAGAGTTTTTGTAAGAGCAGTGTTCGCTCCACATTACGCTGTAAATACTCAACTCGTTAAAGTTTGGAGTGCGACCGAGTATCTGTTTTATTTTTTCGAATTCTTCTTCACGAAGACCTAATTGTTTGGCTTGTTCTACTGTAGCAATTTCAAGATGTGCTGCTGCGCTCATAAATATTTTTGTTTTGCGTGGCGAAAATAGATTTAATAGCGTTTTGCAAAAGATAGTTTTGCGATGAATGTTGAAAATGTTTTGAAAAGTTCTTCGAGTTTCTATTTTTGCCCGCGGAGAGATGCCAGAGCGGTTTAATGGAACTGTCTTGAAAACAGTCGTAGGTGATGAGCTTACCGTGGGTTCGAATCCCTCTCTCTCCGCAGAGCAAAAATGCCCCTACTTCAGGGGCATTTTTCATTGATAATCAAGGAGTTGCGTTTTTTAGAAAGCCCTACGTTTGGGGGTATTTAGCACTGTTTTAGCACTGTGTTTCGTAGTCTTTTCATAGGTAAAAGCTATTGTGCTACTTATTTTTAGCACTATTTTTTCGAATGAGGTTTAACGCTCGTTTTTTGCTAACTGCTTCAGCATCTGCTTTTATTCTTTCAGATTTGGACTGTTTGGGCTTAACATCGGGATTAAGAATCTCCCTCAAAACATCTTTCGCTACGTCCTTTGGTGATGGAGCATCTGCTTCTCTCAATTTTTGATTAATAGTATAAATCTTCCTATTGGATGGAAATACACTGAAAATCTCCTTATATCTTTCTAAAATCTGATTGAGCAGATTTTCTACATGGATTACATGGTCTATGGTTATTTGAAACCCGACATGAACATTTTTATGACGATTCGATTGAATCTTCTCTCTCAGCTCAGCTAGTTTAAGACCCAGAGCATCAACGTTGCTTGTATTGAAGTCTACATCATATTTGACACGAGCGGTATGTTGAAATGAAGTGCAATAGTATGTTTCAAATTCCGCAATGATTAGTCCTGTTCTCATGGAGCGAAGATAAATTAGAAAACCTAATTCTTAATTCTTTCAAGAAACAGCTTTGTCAATGAGTAGAGTTTGCTTGCACGAGATATTTATCAATAAACAAGCATGAAAAACCACAACTGTTATTTCTGGTATTCCGCTAATTACACCAGCCTATACATCGACCCTCTGCTTTACTCAATGAACCTCCCAATCTTTTCAAATAAGGTAATCGGAATTGAACGCATCATTCCAAACGATACCGAAGCTCTGCCTGTTATTTCACCCTTGATTTCAACAAGACTGGAAGATACCCCCTACGGAACCATACTGGGACGTTCCTATGAAAACTTCCTGCGGAGACGGCTAAAGGATATTTATGAATACAGCCTTGTTCTGGAAAACGGCATAAGGGTTAGCAATCTAGGTTATGGTGTATTGATTGAGAACACCAGAGCTTCGTTGATTAATCATTCTTTATTCAAGGTGTTGGGCGAATCGGTCAATATAAAGATATGGCAGGCTGAAAGGTTTTATAAAATCAAAGATGGTGTAATCATCCCTACCGAGCATGTAACCAAGGATGTAATGGCTTATGTTTCTGGGTTATTCATCGAAGAAATATTTGAATAAAGAATTCTGTGCTTAGGATGCTCGGTTGTAATATTCAAAATAAAAATGCCCGCCATTTTTTGTGGAGGGCATTTTTGATTTGGTTTTTTATTTCGCTAAAATGTCAAGCGTAAGCCAACGCTACCGTTCACGTACTCAGAATTACTAAACTTCTTCACTAAAATCTTGCCTTCCCAAGTTGAATCTTTCTTTTTTGATGCAACATCTGCAAAGTTTACATTTGAGTGAAATTTTCCTATTATAGATAAGTTCTTATACAACTTTACATCTAATCCACCACCAAGCTGTAACCCTAGTCGTATAACAGAACTGAACATCGTATTCTCAAATATATACGGAGATATATTTAATCCTCCATTTAATCTAATTTTCACGAATCTGCCTAAGAGAAATTCAGGCATGATTCCTAATCCCAATCTGAAGTTTTTAGCATTACCCCCAAAAGCCATAGTTATCTCATTATCATTTTTGTCTTTAAGTTTTCCTGTCAAGCTACCAGCGGATGATAACGGAACATAAATTGATACATAAGCCCGTAGCTTAACGTCTTCCATATCCTTAAACACATAATCAAATTGGGCACCTCCTACATTGCCAACAGTTGCTTCAAGGCCAAATTTAGTGTCATTATCTTCAATTGAATTGATATAGTCTAAACGCTTAACAGGTTTATTTAGTTTATCGTATTGAACTACAGATTTAGGCAAAGAATCTACTTGGTAAATTTTCGAATATTTAGCTGGGAAGCCTGAAACATTGATGGTCAATTCTCTTAATCTGCCTTTGGATTTAGATACCGTTTTGATGAATACAGGGTCAACAACATAATCGCAGTTATGAGTAGTCAAAAAAAGCTGCAATGCATTGCTCTTTAGGTCAGATGCCTTTAGGTTCAGTGGGTCTGGCTTTTTCTTGTTCAAAGGAGCAGAATAGGTAACTTCTTTTTTCGTGCTTTCTACTTGAAGGTCAGCCAACATAGGGCGCAGGACTAATCCGCTTTGATGCGCGTTTAATTGATAATCTCTGGCGTTGGTTGATTTTGTCACCAACATATTTTTCGAACAGGAAGAAATAGCGAGCATTAAAATAATAACCGATAAGAGTGTAAGTGGATTGGTTTTTTTCATAATAATTTTTTGTGTAACGAATGCAACTGAATTGTTTAGGGTTGCAGTAATTCTTTGTGAGGATTAGACAAACATAACCAATATCTTTTGGCAAATTTTATAGAGCCCTTGAAGAATATTTTCCAGCAACAGTTTCATGAGGTTGAACTTTTGTGAGTTGATTCTAGATTTTTCATTTCTTTTTTTACTAGTTGGATATTTCAGTTACCCCCTCCCTACTCCCGTTACCCGCCTTCCTACAGCCCTGCCCCCGTTCCAATATGATAGGGGATGATGGTAAAGACTGCCTGTGGGGAATTTTCCGATTTTGATATTCCATTTGCCTGTGCTCAAAATTTTTTTTTTCGGATTTTTTTCGGATAGAAATCTAAGCCTCCCTTGATGAACTACGCGAGCACGTCTATGCTCTATTGAATACATAGCAAGAACGTGCTAATCCGTATCAAGGGATGAAGGTGTGTTCAATCCTTTTTCATTTCTCCCTCCACCGAAAAAATCCATCGGTGTCATTATCCTGCAAATTGTTTTGTCGGTGCTACACCTGGCATTTGTTTTCAGCAGTGAGACTTGCATTTATCCATTGCGTTGGTTGATGGCGATGGTGATACGTGGATTTTTGTTTTACGAATTCTCCCTGCATGAAACGCAGTTCTATCATTACTTCACTCCGATAAAAGAGTTGAACGTGTGGAGTTTCATTTTCGATATGTTCATCTGCTTGCCATTGATGTTATTTATTCTGTGGTGGTACCTAACAACAATACTCATGTTCCTAGGTGCTCTATATGAAGGTTTCGGAACAAGAAACTTTGAAGAGGAGGGAGAATATTCGGAGCTAAATAATTTCAAAGACTATTTGAATAACAAAGCCAGTTTTATGAGCTACTCTGATTTCTTGAAGTTCTTGCAGGGGAAGAAATAAGAACATTCGGAAAATTTCATACTTAATGCCACATATGTATAGAGTCCTTATCAGAAGAATAAACTATTCCAGAATTTGTATCGTAATGCATTGCAATAATTTTAGCACTATGCCCACTATACCTGGCGAGACGATTAAATATTAAAGTATCATAGATGTCTATAGATAAATCGTCATTAATTATAAATATATGGTTTTCATCTTCTGTCATAAAGAATGAATTAATGTATTTGTCGGTCTCTATAACTTTTATAATTTCTTTTCCAGTCATATTCACAATGAATAATGATTTAGCATATTGTGAAGTTGATTCCTCTAAAGTTGCATTTATTAGGAGTAGATTTTTGTTACTGCATACGCTAAAAGACCTTACATAGAAATATTTCATTAAATGAATCATTTCACCAGCTATATTCCAAAACTTTACGGATTCGCCATTGTTAGTTATTATGATGTCTTTATCAATAAACATAAAGGAGTAAACACCAAAGCCTTCTCTATCATCTAACCTTACCTCCTTTATTAATGAACATTCTCCATTAACAGAGGAGAACTCCGAACTTGGTTTTATAGTCCAAAATTTTATAATATTTTCTTTAAATCCAGAAGTTAAAATTGTCGACTCATTCAATTCTTGAATACAAGAATTTAACGAGTCGGATTGTTTTCTAAAAATATTTCTAACTCCGAGTTCTTTCGATATTTCCAGTTTCCCAAAATAATTATCGTTAGTGTTGGCAATATTGAAAGAGCTATAAACAAGGCTGAGTGTTCCGTTTACTTTAAAGTTTGATGATTCAAAGGAATAATGCGCAAAAGGCAATTTGCTATTCAAATGATGCAATTGATTAGAACCGTCAATTACACTTATTGCACCACTACTATCTATCAAAACAAGTCCTAACCCCAGAACCTTATCGATGAAGCTGATGTTGCTGATGTTGAGTATTTTTATTTGCCTTCCTTCGATAGACCTTTTGGGAAGTATTTTATCTATTAACGATAATATATTATTGACGCTAACTATCGCATTTGACCTATATGAAATTATCGGAAATTTATTTTCAGCTCTATCTTCCATTGCATTCCTGATAAAAAATCATTGAACTACCGTTTGCTTCAAATGCTCTAATTCCAAGGATAATTTAGATTTCAATTTTGTGAAGTAACCATCCCAATCATCTCCAATAGAAATAATTGTTTTATATGCTTCACTGTCTTTTATCTCAGCTAATTCAGAACGAAGATTGCTCAATTGTGATGTGAGGTTGGCAATTGCAGCCTTGAGTTGTTCCTTTTCAGATATAACTTCAGATTTTGCATGAAGGAAATTTCCTTGCTCCAGGTTATCCAGAATGGCATTAACTTTTTGCAAGTCATTTGCTTCATAAGCTTGCTGTAAATCAATGAATATCTTTGCCGCCCTATCTTTATTTTCCTCCGCCACTTTATCGGGATGACATATAATAGCTGCTTTTCTAAATTTCCGTTTTAGTTCTAATTTTTCATCATCATTTAATTCAAACCTTGGTTTTTCTTTTTCAGTTTTTACTTGCTCTTTGTAGCTTTCATAATCTTTTTTGGCTTCTTCATATTTGGGTGGTTCATTCTTGAATTTTTCCATCCTTAGTTTAAGGATTTCAGCAATGATGTCCCCCAGTTCTATTGTATGTCGATTGTGGAAGTCGGACAACAACTTTTCCAATTCTGATTTTTCATTTGAAAAAAGCGTTAAGTCACTTTCCAAATGGCTCAATTCAAGTTTCAGGGCAGCAATTTCAGGGTCAATCCATTTGTGCAGTTGTTTATGGCTGTTTATGAAATTATTGATTTTAGTTGTTGCACTGGCGTATGCAGCTTTATTCAAATCGGTTACAATAGAGGCAATCTCAACATCTTCGCTAAACTGCTTTAGTTTCACAACTTCAGTTTTTATATCCTCTGCTTCTTCGAGTTGGATATAGTTTATTAAAATCTCAAGCCTTTTAATCAGTTTTTCCATTTCTTATTATTTCCATTTATAAATACATCCGTCTGAACTTGCACTAAATATTTTATTTGAACTATCATCAAATAGAACAGAATATATCCAATTAGTGGATTCTCTTCCGATAGAATGATTAAAGGGATGAAATTTGGAATGTTCTTGAAATAAAGCAATCTGCGTGAAGTTTTTTGTTTCAAATACTTTTACAGAAGCATTGTAACAACTGGCGACTAAAAAGTTTCCATCTTCCGAAAATGTCAAATCATTAATCCATTCTTCATTTTCAATCGTTAATAGGCATCTGCCTTCTTGCCAATTCCAAATTTTAATCGTGTTATCGCAGCTTCCACTTGCGAGAATATTTTTGTTGGGACAATACGTTACTACTTCTACCCAATGTTTATGACCTGAAAGTTCAGATATTAATTCACCATTGGGTAGCCAAATTTTTATTTTTTCATCTTTTCCTCCAGTTGCCAAAACATTTTTGTCATCAATGAATTCTATGGAGTTTACTCCTAAGTTATGCCCAATAAAACCAACTTGAAGTTGTAAAGACTCTATATCCCAAATTTTAATTCTGTCATCCCAACTGGCAGTAGCTACTAACTTATTGTCTTTAGAAATCGCGAGGTCAGTTATTATCAAGTTATGGGCTTTAATATCTTCCACTATCAGATAATCGTCTATAGTTGTTCGAAAAAGTTTTCCTGATTTTCCTGCACTAAATAGAAAATAATCTACATCAGTTTCTGGGTTGACAATTACATCCGCAAGAGCACAAACCCAATTTTCTTCATGTTTGAATTCTCGTAATAAGTGACCAGTTTCTTTATCCCATACTTTTATAAAACCATCCTCACTTGCTGAAACTATATTGTTATAATACTTCGAGAGGATAATTTTTCTAACCGATTTAGAGTGAGCATTTATCCTCCAAATGGGTTCCCCTGTAAAATCA
The DNA here is from genome assembly GCA_947476645.1 of Bacteroidota bacterium. Lineage (GTDB taxonomy): Bacteria > Bacteroidota > Bacteroidia > Chitinophagales > LD1 > Bog-950. Next base: position 9,544 of record CANJRM010000021.1, on the reverse strand, counting down.
CCATGAAATTCATGAATGCTTTCAGAGAGTATTTTCTTGGTAACAGAAATGGAGTCATTAGTTTTAACTAAACTTCCTCTAACATAAGGATTGATTGGTTTTGGGTATTGTTCTTCCATATGGATAATAAAGTTTAAAGCTAAATGTTTAAAGCATACATTTAACTTTGACAATTTTAGTAGACTGCGTCATTAAGACTTAACCAATCTCAGCAGTTGCTTAACTGTAATAAATCAAATGGATAATAATTCAATAAAGCCCTTTAATTCGAACGATAATCGAATAGCTGCTAAGGTTAGTAATCAGTTGGCTTTAATTGATAGGTTGTTGACTAATGCTAAACGAGATGATGTTTTAAAATTTTTAATAGAAAGACCAAATTATACAATAGAGTTGTTTAGTCTCTTTTATCCGTTACCAGAAAACCTTATAGAGAAGTATAAGAAACAATGGAAATGGGAACATTTAAGTGGAAATGATGACTTACAATGGTCTGAGACATTAGTTCAAAAATATAAAGGAAAATGGAAGTGGCAGTATCTATGTCAAGTCGAGAGCTTACCTTGGTCTGAAGAATTAATTACAAATTTTCACGACAAATGGAAGTGGGAGTTTCTTAGCCGTAATGAAGGCTTACCTTGGTCTGAAACGTTAATTGAAAAGTTCAGCGATTCTTGGAATTGGAAGGGTAAGGAAAATTCAGGATGGGGATTTAGTTTAAGTGCCAACGAAATATTACCCTGGTCGGTATCTTTTATTGAGAAATATAAGGATAGATGGAGATGGGAAGCTTTAAGCCATAATAGGGCATTACCTTGGTCTGAAAGCCTAATTGAAAAATATCACGATAGATGGGATTGGTATTACCTTAGTAGTAGTGAATATGTTCCTTGGTCTACATCTTTAATTGAGAAATATAAGGATAGATGGAGTTGGGAAGCTTTAAGCTATAATAAAGCAATACCTTGGTCTGAAAATCTTATAGAAAAGTATAGGAATAAATGGGATTGGAAATCACTAAGTTGCAATCGGGACTTGCCTTGGACTGAAGCCTTTTTAGAAAAGCATTTATCTAAATGGGATTGGCGTCTTTTAAGTCTTAATAATTGCTTGCCTTGGTCTGAGTCATTTTTTGATAAGTATTATAATAAATGGCACTGGAAGGAGTTGAGTAGTAATGAAGGCTTCCCTTGGTCTGAAACTATTATTGAAAAGTATATGGATAAATGGGACTGGAACAATTTAAGTCATTATAAGCCTTGGTCTGAGACTATTATTGAAAAGTATGAAGATAAATGGAACTGGGTTTCATTAATAAGTAGTAATTATAGTTTGCTTTGGTCTTTGTCTTCTTTAGAAAGGTATTGGGATAAATGTGATTACGGTTTTTGGGTAAGACATGTTACTTGGGAGAAGGTATTCAAGCCTTATCTTACAGATGAAATAGTAGATGAGGTGATGTCAAAGATTTTAAAGAAAAATCAGTTGACGCTTTTCGCATGATAGCAACGTAGAATTTAGATGCATTATCAAGCAAATTGTTTTTTACGTTTGGTGAAGTTGTAAGATGAAAAATCATTACGAAATTATTGGACTTAGCCCATCTGCCACTCAAGAGCAAATAAAGTTGGCATATACAAATGCTATCTTAAGAATTCAGGGGCAAACTGATTTCGCAGAACGCTTTGTGACAATTCAGGAAGCCTATGATATTCTTTCACATTCCGATACCAGAAAAATATTTGACAAAGAGCTGAGAAATTTCTATACAGGTAAATACACAAATCACTCAAAGAGTTTTAGTCAAAAAATACAATCGATAAAAGAAGAACTAAAGCCAAAAATCAATCATTGGATTTCCCTTTTTAGACCAAAAATCAACTTTAAAAAAATTTCACCTTACTTTCCATATATTGCTTTGGCAGTTGTCATAATCCTTATCATTTTGGGATTACGAGCATGCAACGATAATAAGCCGAAAGAAATAGATACAACTGTATTGCAAGAACGAGCTTCTCCGCAAGCAATCCCTCAAGAGAGTCATGACATTTCCACCAAAGAATTCGGCAATAATAAATCAGACAGTGCGTCAAGCACCGATTCGGCACATAGTCCAACTGTAGATGAGATTTTTCATAATCCCACTGTAAATATTTCAATTCCTGCCTTCGTTGACCCCATAACCAAGGACAGTCTTGATTTGGTTAAGAATGGCTACTTGCCACGACATATAAAAAATGGTGGCGAACCCGATTGTTTCAACTATACACCTCAAAAAAGTAACGTTAATAACAGGCTCATAGTATATGTAGGTTACAAAACCGATGTAGTAGTAAAACTTATTTCACAAGAAACGGAAAAGTGCATTCGTTACTTTTATATTCGAGGAGGGTCTACTTATACTATTTACGGAATTCCACAGGGTATATACTATTTGAAATTAGCTTATGGCAAACAGTGGATGATGTCTAATGCAAATGGTCAGTGTGTAGGCAAATTCCTTCGCAATGCTAAATATGAAATAGGAAAAGAAACCCTTAATTACAATTTCAAATACTCTGACAATCGGGATGGTTACAGGATACCAAGTTTTCATCTTAAGTTGGGGATATCCTTTGATTTTGACAAATCCGATAATTTCCGTTCCGATAACATCAGCGAAGAACGGTTTAATCAGTAAAGTAGAAATGGAAGAAAATAGATTGGTTAATTATGAAAGCAAGCAATTGCAAAAGGTTGGCAGTATCATTGCCACTACTAAAAAGTTATTGGCTACAGGGGAACGTGAAAATGTTATGGATTTTTTCATTACCCATCGCGACTTGTTCAAGGTTTTAATTTCAAATTATTACCCGCTCAATGAAGTCTTAATTGAAAAATATAAGGATGAATGGTATTGGTATGGTTTAGGGGGAAATGCAGCCATCCGATGGTCAGAACCGCTAATCGAAAAATATAAAGGTAAGTATGATATATGGTTGGGAGTAAGCTCGAATGAATCTCTTCCATGGTCAGAAGCTTTTATCGAAAAATACAATTACTGGAATTGGGGGAAATTAGGAAGTAACAAAGCCGTGCCTTGGACGGAAGCACTTATCGAGAAATATAAAGACAAGCAGAAAATATGGTCGGGGTTAAGTTTGAATGAATTTCTTCCATGGTCAGAAGCTTTCATCGAAAAATATAAAGACGAATGGGATTGGCTGTATTTAGGTCGTAACAAAGGAGTGCCATGGTCAGAAACTCTAATCGAAAAATACAAAAATAAGGAGGGTTTGTTCTATGGATTATCTGCGAACGAGACACTGCCATGGAAAGAAATTCTTTTCGAAAAATATAAGGACAAACCACTCGTATTGTATGGAATAAGCTCAAATGAAAATCTTCTTTGGACGGAAGCGTTTATCGAAAAATATGAACAAAAATGGCAGTGGCGAAAATTAGGGGAAAACAAAGCTGTGCCTTGGACGGAAGCACTTATAGAAAAATATAAAGATAGAGATGAATTTTGGAACAAAAAAGATTTATGGGATGGGCTAAGTTCGAATGAATCTCTTCCATGGTCAGAATCATTTATCAAAAAATACGAAGGCAGATGGAAATGGACTGGTTCAGTTTCGAATGTAATAGCAAATCCTTTAGGATGTAACAAAGGTTTGCCTTGGTCATTATCTTTCATAAAAAAATTTGACGCTAAATGGGATTGGCATAACCTATCCCACAACATAGGCATGTGGGAAAAGGCATTTCAACCTTATGTAGATGATGCAATGATTGAAAAAATTATTTCGATGAAATAGAATTTTGATTTCACTTCAAAGGCAATCAAGAAGGTAGGTCTATTACCTTACTAATTTCTTCTACATTAGGAATGTTAGAGCAGGGTCACATTGAGGGAATGTGGTGCTTCCCATTTGGATTTTTTGAACAACTACCAGATGTCAAACTTAAAATGCTTGAATATTTGCTTCCGTAATATTTGCAATAATAGTTTACCATTTCTATTTGATTTTATTGTTAGCGAATATCACCAGCAAGAAACATCACTTTCTTTTTTTCTTTATGCTTTTCTTTTGAATCGCTATCTACCACACCATGTTCCATTTTGCCACATCCAGTCGGATACAGATATTTATTTTTCTCAGAAACTTCAGGTCTTTCTTCTATTGAAGTTTTCAAATCTGCTTCATCCTTCTCACCAGTAGTTACATTGTGAATTTCCTCCTCGGTGTTCATATTGCGAAATTGTTGTAGTTACTGCTAACAAAGGTAAAGTTTATCCGAGATTAATGGTTAAAACAATTTATGGCTATTATGATTTCTTGAAATTTTTGCAGGAAAAAAATAAAATGTGGCTTTGGTTTATAAAAAATTAATTCTAAGGTTTTTTACATTCATACGACTATCATTTCGTATGGATAGTATTTATTTGATTATTTACTTTTCCAGATTTTTGTTTGAACCCAAGCTTGAATAAGAATAAATAATATCCAAATAAACCAAGTATCATTTAGATTCAAACTATCTTCATGATAGAGGCTTTGACCTAATTTATAAGTCAATATAGCTGTGATAAGTGCGAAGGAAATACTTAATATAATTTGATTGGAAAAACTCCGAGATGAGATTTTTTCACTGGAGGTATTAACAGAGCGAACCATGTCGGTTCCTTTCCCTTTTAACCAGTATTTAAAATCGTTATATTTTTTCTTTAACTTTTCTTCTTCTGTTGTTCCTGGTAGTGATACAACAACTATAACAATGATAATAACCAAAATAATTATTCCAACAGCTATCCATCCATACTCCGAGATAAAGGCGATTAAGCCCCAAAAAATTAAAGTAAATAAACATCCAAATCCTGCCTCTTCTGGCGTATATTTTCTTAACATATAATCTGTTTTAGCAATTAAATAACCTTCTGTTTCAGCTACTTTAATCTTATTGAGGGAAATTACTATTTCTCCTCGCTTGATATATAGAATAGGTTAGCTCAAAACTTCAACTTCAAATTTTCATAACCTTTATAGATTCACTTATAAATAAACGCTTTATTTTTATTGAATTATTTAAATCCCCTAAGTTTATTTCGTTATGATTTGATTCTACCAAAACAATTAAACTACAATTAATATGTCGTTACATGATGAGATTAAACTAAGTGATTACAAAATCATGAGCAAATCCATTTATATGAAGGAGTTGAATGATTTTGAGGTTAGACTTAAGGCATCTAATGAAATCTTCATAACCAAAGAAAATGCGGCTCATTTTTTAGTTACTCTTTTTGATATACAAACCTTTACTCTATGTAGTGATATTGAAGGATACTTAGGAGGGGAATCTGATAAGATTAATGTAGGCAGTATCATTGAAATTCTTTTAATTAATCGAATAGCGCTGAATACATATCGTAATCTTTATAAATTATCATCACTATTAAATATTACGCAGGAGTTAATATTTAAACTCATGAAGGACTTAGCCTCAGAAGTAACTCCTCAAATGTTAGAAGAAAGAACAAAATTATATTCTAAAGAACTACATGATGTTTCACAAATTGAAGGAAGAATACCAAATTTGCTTTTATATCATATTTATACCAGTCCTCTTCCCCAAGAGATTAATTATATGGGTAAATCATCCAACGATATGAAACAATATTTTAATTTTTTTCGAAGTCATGCTTTTAATTGCGCACACTTAAAAGCAGCATTTAAGCATTATGATAGTATTAAGAAATTCTTTTTGGATAAGCCCGATGATTCAATACCGTTAATCCTGTTTGAATCGATTTGCAAAGATTTATTTAATTACGGAACGGTAGAACTTCCGTTAAAACCAAAAACTACTACATCTGACCCTCCAACCAAGTATGAATTCCTTCAATATGTTACGACACTTACTAAATATTATTTAGAACAATTCCCCTACTCAAAAAAGTCTGACGAAACGATTGTGAACTTCCAGGATTTCCTTTGATATTCAAGACAAAGAGGGAAATTGGAAAGAAATAGAATTTGAGGACTCATCTATTATAAGGTTCCTTGAGAATGATGATAGCTATAGCGAGCTATTCATTCTTAAAAATGATTTTAGCGAGTTCCAAAGAGAATTGAAGTCATTAATTGATTTATTTTAAAAGCATATACTCATTTCGACCAATGAATGCCATTAATTTTTTGATTAAAGATTTACACTAACCGTATATGAATAAAACTGTTGCATCAATTATTAGAGTCACTCTTTCCTTTCTATTATTACTATGCCTACTAAAAATGCCATTTGGCTATTATCAATTAGTTCGTTATTCGGCATTAGTAGGTTTTGTGCTCTTGGGACTGCTCTCGTTTCAGAAATTGAATATTAGTCAGACAATTATCTATTTCAGTTTAGCATTACTTTTTCAACCATTTTTTAAACTACCACTAGGAAAGGAAATTTGGAATCTCGTGGATGTTATCATCAGTATAGGATTAATCACTTCCCTTTTATTTAAAGAAAATCAAATAATCATGACGAATACGACTAAAACAATACCTGAATCGAATCCCGAAATAGCGATAGGTAAAAAGAAAAGAATTGCAAGGGAGGTATTGATATTCTTTTCGTCAATTGCATTCATTGTAATAGTATGGTGTTGTCTGGAGTTAAGAACACATTACTATATTGTTGGTAGAGATAAAGTGGTAACGGAAAGAGACACTACACCAGTCTTTACATCTGAATATCAACTCATTTTATGGGACTTGCCAAGTAGCTTGATATTTTCCATTCTCGGGGATGATGGAGAAACGTTTTTGACAAATATGAAGGAGGAATCAAATCGGCAAGAATTATACAAAAAGCTAAATCAAGACTATGTAAACATTGCACCTGATGGTGGTAAAAGTAAGCCATATAAACTCGAATATAAGACGGGAACATTGGAAGAATTCAATTCAAAGATTCTTATGGATTTAGAAGCTGACAATAAATCCAAACGGTTTAATTCGGAAATTGAAAGATTGAATTCGCATGTTATTTACTCTGATGAAATGTTCTCAATTATGTGGAAATTTGCCTTGACATTTTTCATAATTATTTACCCATTGCGCGGGGTAGTAATGCTTGTTTTTTGGTCAATTAAAACTCTCAAATCATAGTTCAAACAGGGTTTTGAATCAAATGTAAGCATCCCTAAAAATAGGATAGGTTGAAAATAGACAGAAGCACTAAATTCAATCTCATGAAAAAAGGAAGATTTAAGAACATCAGCTTCCTATTAGGGCAAATCCATTCGGCATATCTCGAATGACTCTGCAAAGCTTTATTGCTTCACAGCGGCCTAGGTCGGTAATGCCAACACATTTCTTTTCAGTGGTTCACATTTATGTGGGCACACCAGTTTCAATAAAGTTTTTGGTGGTGTATCTTGCTTCTAGGTTGTGTCTATCATTAATCTTCAACAACTCGGTTTCATATTTTGAGCCATCGTCAAATACAATGACAGCCTTTTCGTATTCAACTTCACCTTTCTTCTGAATAGCTTCCAATACTAGATACCTTATTGTATTGCCAAAGTTTATCAAATCCGATGACACGTTTAAAACACCATCAATAATTTCAATCTTCTGTCGGGATGGTTTTTGTGGTTTTGGATTTGATTCAAAGGTAAACTCAGTTGCATCTTCATCAATCTCCTTCTCCCATTCATCCTTCTCCAATGCTTCCGAAAAGCTGGAGGACCGTCCTTCTTCAAGATTATTGACTGCTTGGTCACTAGGTGTTTTCTTCGTTGAGATGTCTTCTACTTCATGTTTAGTTGAAGCGTGAGCTTCCTGTTTGGTTGAAGTGTGTTCTTCATCATGTTTGGCTGAAGCGTGAGCTTCATTCTTCGTTGATGATTTGTTTTCATCAGCTTCATAATTGAAATTTGATGTATTGGCTTCTGGCGAAGCCTCTCTGGTTGAAGAGGTTTCTTTATTGATATTAAAATCTAAAGATGAAGTAAAAGAAAAGTCAGGATGAACATTTTTAACTTCTATAGTATCTTCTATTATTTCTTTTCTTTTATTACTTCTCTTATCACTTATTATATTGTCATTGTTTAACGGAAGCATGTGAGTATTTTCTGGAAGCATGACATTATTATTCGGAAGGTCATGTGAAATATTTTCGGAAGCATCCTCCTCTATCTCGGAATCCAGAATGTCGGAAGGCAGAGTATCGGAAGGGTGATTGACGACCACCAACTCTCTACGAGGGGATTTAGGATATTTTACTTGAATCCAATTCAATTCTTCAAACTTGATTCTTGAAGTATTAAATCCTTCTTTGCTAATGTCAAGAAGGTCTTTGACCATATCATTCTTAGCATAGAAACGTTTACCGCTATCTATAAAGGAAAGAATGTAAGATATCAATACCTTCTCTAGTGATGTCAATTGATTGGTGGCAGCTATGCCGCTATAAAGGCGATAAAATCTACTACCGTCACATGGATTGTTTTGGAAGCTTATGCAACGTTTGTTTCCGTTGCGATTTGTAATCGTTATCCAACCCAGCCTTTCGAATTTGGTTAAGCAAGGACTGATAACCGACTTCTGAACGTTAAGTTTAGTTGATAGGTGAGCATTCGTCCCATAAAAGGCTCTGCCATTACCGAAGAGCGTAAATAAATACGCTGCTATTATTTTTTCTGAATGTGTTAGTTCTTTTGAAGCCGCTATTTGAATAGGAAGCTTATAGAACTTAATGTTCTTTTTACTCATTTTTTTTGTTTTTAAGAGTACGTTATTGTTGGTATATGCTCACCGCTGGGGAGCAAGGTGGAAATACTGATTTGCGTAAAACGCTAAACCAATACCAAGGGATAACCCTTAGTATGATTAATTCTACTTTCTGTTTCTTTGAAATTAAACCGCTGAGCGGTCTCGATTTGGCGATTTTAATTGCCTAGGAGCCGCCAAATCCGCAAGTAGCTGATTGTTATACCCCAAAAGCAATACATAGATGGAAATACATTCCCCTTTTCTGCAATTCAAAGATACTAAGAATTTCGGTAGGCTGCAAGCAAAAGCGCGCATTTATAAAGAATAAAATATATTTCCAAATTTTCTTGCATAATTCATTTTTTATTCGTACCTTTGCATATATCGATAAGTTAATGAAAGCATATATAATATGCTTAAAATCAATTTATTAGATTGCAATACGGATATGGTCTCCACCCATATTCTTTTCAAACAACCATCGACTAAATATTGGATTTACCACCCAATTTTTTCTGATTTTACATCAGAATTGGCGGTTCATTGCTATTTTTCAAAGCAACGAATCGCTGGAGGAGTATTGTATTGAATGATTGATTTTTAAAATATAAACGTACGCCTATGAAAACAGATTAACGCAAGAAACAACCTGGGTTCAGTATACTGAACGCCTGCTAGAGCACTGCAAAGTTATGCAGCTCTTATCCTCGGCTTGCTAATTTATGGTAGGCCAAAACCAACAGTTTATAGCTATTTTTTAAAAGCTGCTTATGCGGCACGGGAATGCTATG
>CANJRM010000020.1 GCA_947476645.1 Bacteroidota bacterium | reverse complement strand
GTAATAATATCCACAGTGTTAGTTTCTTCTTCATGCTTCGAAATTTCGGGCGAATATTTTCGTTTTAGTTTTATGAAAGTAGTGTAACAGAAAGATTAACAATAAAAATTTACGATGGCATTCAAATATAATATTGCGCAGCTCAAAAAAATGGAAGACATTTTTAAAGAAGGCGGCTATAGCGTGCGCTATGAAAAAGGCAACTTTCAAAACGGTTACTGCGTGCTCGAAAAAAGAAGAGTGGTGGTTATTAACCGCTTTCACGAGCCCGAAGCAAAAATAAATTCCATGATGGAAATACTCGTAAACATTTCTGATTTGGAATTAGAAAACCTTTCGAGCGAAAGCATGCAGTTCTATCAGCAGATAAAAACTGAAAAAGAAACTTTGTTCGCAAAGTAAGGCTGGGCATAATCAATCACCTCTAATTATTTATCAATGGAAGTTACATTCCTCGGCACAGGCACATCAGGCGGAGTTCCTTTGATTGGCTGCCAATGCGAGGTTTGTAAAAGCAATGATCCGTGCAATAAACGGCTGCGCACTTCTATTCTCATTCAACATGATGGTTTAAATATTGTGCTTGATTGCGGACCCGATTTTCGTCAGCAGATGTTGCGGGCAGATGTGCGTAAACTTGATGCTATATTAATGACACACGCACACAAAGACCACACCGCGGGCTTTGACGATATACGCGCGTTCAATTTCATGCAGAAGAAAGCTATTGATGTTTACTGCACTCAAGAAACAGAACAAAGCATCAAAGAACAATTCAGCTACGCTTTTACTGAAACAGATTATCCGTATTTACCGAAAATGGATTTCCATCAAATTCAACATTCGGGATTCAGCATTCAGCATTTGAAAATACACCCGATTGAAGTCATGCACGCTAACATGTCTGTCTTCGGTTATCGGTTTGGCGATTTCACTTACATAACCGATGCAAAAACAATTGCTAAAGAAGAACGCGATAAAATTCGCGGCACAAAAATTTTAGTGGTGAACGCACTTCGTCACGAAAATCACTATTCGCATTTTACTATTGATGAAGCTTTAGATTTAGTGAACGATGTAAAACCCGAACTCACTTATTTGATTCACATGAGTCATCAATTTGGTTTGCATGAAGAGATGGAGAAAAAATTTCCTGCACATATTCGAGTAGCGTATGACGGTCTGAAAATTTCTGTCTAAGATTTTTCGAGAAGAAAAAAAGAATAGTTTTACCCGATAACCATTTTCTTAATCAACCAACCACACTATGTCTGATTATTTTAAAAGAAAATCAATTCCGCAACTCATCAGCGAATCGCACGATGGCGAACATTCATTGCATCGCACACTTTCTGCATTCAATCTTGTCACACTCGGTATAGGTGCCATTATAGGTGCCGGATTGTTTTCTATAACAGGAGGAGCCGCTGCACACAATGCAGGACCCGCAGTAACTATTTCATTTATAGTAGCTGCCATCGGTTGCGGTTTTGCAGGTTTGTGTTATGCCGAATTTGCTAGTATGATTCCTGTTGCAGGAAGTGCGTACACATACGCATACGCAACCATGGGTGAATTTATTGCCTGGGTAATCGGCTGGGACTTAGTTTTGGAATATGCAGTGGGCGGAGCAACAGTAGCTATCAGTTGGTCGCGTTACTTGGTGAAGTTGCTAGAGTATTACGAAATTTATTTGCCTGCGCAGTTAGTGATGTCGCCATTCGATACCGTTACCTGTGGTGACGGAAGTATCGTTCACGGTATGATTAATGTTCCCGCTGTTTTTATTGTAGTGGTAGTGTCCATGCTACTTATTAAAGGAACACGCGAATCGGCTTTTGTAAACAATATTATTGTTGCCTTAAAGGTAACAGTGGTAATGGTGTTCATTGGATTAGGATGGGCATACATTAATACCGCTAACTATACTCCTTATATTCCAATCAACACAGGAACTTTCGGAGAGTTTGGCTGGAGCGGGATTATTCGCGCAGCAGGAATTATCTTCTTTGCTTACATTGGTTTTGATGCAGTGAGCACTGCTGCTCAGGAAGCAAAAAATCCGGGGCGCGATATGCCGATTGGAATTTTGGTTTCGCTTGCCATTTGCACCGTGCTCTATATTTTGTTTGCGCACGTAATGACAGGGCTTGCTAACTACAAAGAGTTTCAGGGACAAGATGGAATTGCACCTGTGGCAGTAGCTATTCGACACACACCTTATATTTGGTTACAACAAGCAGTAATCATCGCTATCCTCGCAGGATACTCTTCTGTTATTATGGTGATGCTGATGGGTCAATCGAGAGTTTTCTTCTCTATGAGTAAAGATGGTTTGCTGCCAAAAGTTTTTTCTGAAGTGCATACCACTTTCAAAACTCCTTACAAATCGAATTTACTTTTCATGGTCTTCGTGAGTTTGTTTGCCGCATTTGTACCTGCACGAGTGGTAGGCGAAATGACAAGTATCGGAACACTCTTCGCGTTCATATTAGTATGTGCAGGTGTGCTTTACATGCGTTACAAAATGCCTGATGCTCCGCGCGTTTTCAAAACTCCTTTTGTTCCGGTGGTTCCTATACTCGGCATACTTGTTTGCTTTGGTATGATGGTATTTTTACCTGGCGACACCTGGCTTCGTTTAATTATCTGGATGGCAATTGGTCTTGCAATTTATTTTCTCTATAGCGCAAAACGTAGCAAGCTCAGAAATCAGAAGTAAGTTTTTATCAAACAAAATCCCTCTAAAATGTAGAGGGATTTTGTTTTTGTATTCATCCATAAATCACAAACTCTAATTATGACAGAAAAAAAATCGCTCAACCTTCTTGACGCAACCTTGATTGTGTCGGGAAGTATGATTGGCTCGGGAATTTTTATTGTGAGTGCCGACATTGCACGACAAACAGGTGGCTCGGGCTGGTTGTTGCTGTCGTGGATTATTTCGGGAGTGATTACACTTTTTGCTGCATTAAGTTATGGCGAGCTTGCCAGCATGTTTCCTCATGCTGGAGGACAATATGTGTATTTGAAAAATGCTTATAACCCACTCGTTGGTTTTCTTTATGGTTGGACAATTTTTTTAGTAGTGCAATGCGGAACGATAGCAGCGGTAGCAGTTGCGTTTGCAAAATACACAGGAGTGTTGTTTCCTGTTTTGAGCGAGAACAATATTTTGTTTGCTCTTGGAAGTTTTAAAATTTCTGCTGCGCAACTCTTCGGCATTTTTTCCATTCTGATTCTCACACTCATCAATAGCCGAGGAATCAACTACGGTAAAATTGTGCTTCGCATTTTTACTTCGGCAAAACTGATTGCTCTCTTCGGCATTATTGTGCTCGGTATTTTTGTTTACGGAAGTTCAGAAACGTGGACCATGAACTGGAGCGATGCCTTCAGTTTATCGCATTGGGCAAAAGATGCCGATGGAAACTGGATTCAAAGTAATCTCTCCGCAATCGCATTGATGTCGGCTGTAGGAGTTGGTTTAGTGGGTTCACTTTTTAGTAGCGATGCATGGAATAATGTCACTTTTATTTCGGGCGATATTGAAAACCCGAAACGAAATATTCCTTTGAGTTTAGGGATAGGAACAATCATTGTTGTTTCGCTTTATCTGCTTGCGAATATCGCTTACCTCTATTTGCTACCACTTACAGGAACTCCAGATGGCGCTAATGTTTTTGCGCGTGGAATTCAGTTTGCACAAAATGAAAGAGTGGGAACTGCTGCTGCTCAAATGATGTTTGGCGGTGCTGCTGCGGTTATCATGGCTGTGCTGATTATGATTTCAACTTTTGGTTGCAATAACGGAATTGTGCTGGCGAGTGTGCGCGTGTATCAGGCAATGGCGAAGGATGGTTTGTTCTTCGAAAAAATGAAACACAACAATGAGAACGGAGTACCAGGCTTTGCACTTTGGATTCAATTCATTTGGTCGGCTCTACTTTGTTTAAGCGGCAAGTATGGCGACCTGCTCGATTACGTAATGTTTTCGGTTATGCTTTTCTACATTCTCACTATTGCAGGAATTTTTATTCTGCGCAAAAAAATGCCCGATGCCGAGCGACCTTACAAAGCTTGGGGATATCCGTTGGTACCCGCCCTATATTTGGTTCTTGCTTCTGCATTTTGCATCAATCTTCTTTTTGTAAAATTTTCTGCCTGCTGGCCAGGTTTGTTGATTGTGGCTATTGGGGTTCCGGTGTTTTACTACTGGAAAAAGAAAGGACAGGCAGAGAGTAATCCTACTTAATGTACGTAAACTCTATTCTTCTGTTTTGGATATCAGCAGGATTTGCTGGGTTAATTGGGTTAGCATAACCAACCACGTTTACACCAACATTATAATAAGCGCGCTCGGCATTAAGCAGCATTACTCTTTTTGCTGCATACGACATGTCGGAAGCAATTTGCTCGTTCTTTTCTTTGCTACCAGTTTCTTCACTGTAAGCATTCAATGTTAAGCGGTCGGCATTGCGGCTTATCTCTCTAGCAAGTTGAATCAGTTTTTGTTTTACTTCTTCGTTCGTAATATTTCCTGCGCTGTCGAGCTCAAAATGAAAAACCAACTTAGTTTGGGTATCAATAGGTTTTGATTGTTGCGTGTTGCAAGAAAAAAACAAGGCACTTACAATGCAGATAAAAAACACGAACTGCCTTTTCATAGTTGAAATTTTATTTCTCTCTTAAACTTTTCAAATACATATTCTCTACGCGCTCGCGTGCCCAAGGTGTTTTGCGCAAAAATGTAAGACTTGATTTGATACTCGGGTCAAGTTGAAAGCAGCGGATATTTACGTAAGCATACATCTCGTCCCAGCCATACTTCTCCACTAAATGCAGTAATATTTTTTCGAGCGTAATACCGTGAAGTGGGTTATTGGCTTGCGGGTCTTTCATTGAAATATTCTTAGTCGAGTTTTGAAACTTTATTGCGCAAAAGATGGTCAGCTAAAACTAATGCAGCCATAGCTTCTACAATAGGAACTGCTCGGGGAACCACACAAGGGTCGTGGCGACCTTTGCCTTTTATTTCAGTTTCGTTGCCTTCTTTGTCAATTGTAGTTTGTGATTGCATAATGGTAGCTACCGGTTTAAAAGCTACGTTGAAATAAATATCCATTCCGTTTGAAATGCCACCTTGTATTCCACCTGAGTTATTGGATTGTGTAATGATTTTGTCGTCAGAAGATTTTTCGAAAACATCATTGTGTTCAGAGCCATTCATTTTTGTTCCGGCAAATCCACTTCCATATTCAAAACCGTGAACTGCGTTTATCGAAAGCATTGCCTTTGCTAAATCGGCATGCAGTTTATCAAACACAGGTTCACCTAAACCAACTGGAGTGTTTTTTATAACGCAGGAAATAATTCCGCCAACGGTATCACCTTTTTCTTTCGTTTCCTGAATCAACTTAATCATGCGGTTCGCTGTCTCTTCATCGGGGCAGCGAACGATGTTTGCTTCTATTTTTGATAAATCAAGTTGCTGATAATTTTTCTCTAACTGAATTTTTCCTACAGAAGAAACATAAGCAGCAGTTTCAATTCCTTTCGTCTTTAGTAGTTGCTTTGCAATTGCTCCTGCAATTACACGCGCAGCGGTTTCGCGCGCGCTGGCTCTTCCTCCACCTCGATAATCGCGTAAACCATATTTCATTTCGTAAGTAAAGTCTGCATGACTGGGACGATAAGCATCTTTTAAATGTGCGTAGTCATCGCTCTTCGCATCCTCGTTCCTGATTGTAACCGCAATTGGAGAACCAAGTGTTCTTCCTTCAAAAATACCTGATAGAATTTCGAAGGTGTCGCTTTCCTTTCGTTGTGTGGTAATGGCTGATTGTCCGGGCTTGCGTCTGTCTAATTCTTGTTGAATAAAATCCAAATCAATTTCTAAACCCGCGGGGCAGCCATCAATGACCACTCCAATGACTTTGCCGTGGCTCTCGCCAAAAGTAGTGATACGAAAAATTTCTCCGAAGCTATTTCCTGCCATTGTATTCAATTACAAAGTGCGAATTACGGATTACAAATTGAAATGCAAAAATGCTAACCTTGTTTTATGAATTCAATTCTGATTCGTAACATAAAATCGCTAGTAGGAATTCGTGAAGCCAATGTTCGCTTAGTGCGCGGAGCAGAAATGAAAACGCTGCCCGCTATGGAACATGCTTTTCTGTTAATTGAAGATGGAATTATAAAATCATTTGGCAAAAATGAAGATGCACCTGAACGTGCAGATGAAATAATTGACGCCACAGGAAAATTTGTTTTGCCCGCCTGGTGCGATTCGCACACACATATTGTGTATGCAGGTTCACGCGAAAATGAATTTGCCGACAAAATAAACGGACTGACTTACGAAGAAATTGCTGCGCGTGGTGGTGGCATTTTAAATTCTGCGAAACGCCTTAACGAAACCAGCGAAGAAGAATTATTTGAATCTGCCTGGCAGCGATTAGATGAAATGAAAAACTTCGGCACATGTGCCGTGGAAATTAAAAGCGGATATGGTTTAAGCTACGAAGGCGAAATGAAAATGCTTCGTGTAATCAGAAAACTCAAAGAAAAATCTGCGCTCACTATTAAAGCTACTTTTCTTGGAGCACATGCTTATCCGAAACAATTCAAAAGCAATCATCAAGGATATTTGAAACTCTTGCTCGAAGAGTTACTTCCCAAAATTGCAGATGAAAACTTAGTTGATTTCATAGATGTGTTTTGTGAAACGAATTATTTCAGTGTGGAAGAAACCAAACGCATACTCGAAGCCGGAGCAAAGTTTGGTTTACGCCCAAAAGTTCACGTCAATCAATTCAATATCCTTGGTGCGGTGAAAATGTGCGTGGAGCAAAACGCTTTAAGTGTTGACCATCTGGAGTTAATTTCTGACGAAGATGTTGCTGTGCTCAAAAACTCTGAAACAATTCCTGTCGCCCTACCCGGTTGTTCGCTATTTCTTAAAATACCTTACACACCGGCACGAAAAATTATTGATTCAGGTTTGCCTTTGGCACTCGCCACTGATTGTAATCCCGGCTCTGCTCCAAGTGGAAATATGAATCTTGTAAACTCTCTCGCGTGTATCAATATGAATATGACTGCCGAAGAAGTAATCAATGCTTCCACTATCAATGGTGCTTACGCTATGGAAGTGGAAAAAGAATTGGGTTCAATTACCATTGGCAAAAAAGCAAATCTCGTTATCACAAAACTGGCTTCATCATTAACGATGCTGCCATATTCTTTTGGAAGTAATTTAGTAGAGCGAGTAATCGTGAACGGAAATTCTTAAGCAATCATTCCGTCTTTCATCTGCACTTTTCTATCAGCCATATCTGCCAACTCTTCGTTGTGTGTAACAATGATGAAAGTCTGATTCAGTTTATCGCGCAGCTCGAAAAAAAGTTTGTGCAAATCGCGCGCGTTATTGGTGTCAAGATTTCCCGATGGTTCATCTGCCATTATCAAAGCAGGATTATTTATTAAAGCTCTTGCAACAGCTACACGCTGTTGTTCGCCACCCGAAAGTTCCGAAGGTTTATGGTTGGCGCGGTGAGAAAGATTGAGCAGTGACAACAATTCTTTTGCACGCGCTTCGCTTTCGTTTTTTCCTTTGCCGCCTATAAAAGCGGGGATACAAATATTTTCTACCGCTGTGAACTCAGGAAGCAAGTGGTGAAACTGAAAAATGAATCCGATAGATTTATTTCGGAAAGCCGAAAGCGCTTTTTCGTTCTGCTTAAAAACTTCTTTGTCTTCAATCTTTACATTGCCTGCATCGGGTTTGTCGAGCGTTCCAATAATATGCAGCAACGTAGACTTGCCCGCACCCGAAGGACCAACCAGCGAAACAATTTCGCCTTTCTTCACTTGGAGCGAAACACCGCGTAGCACTTCGAGCGTTCCGTATTTTTTATGAATGTTGCTGGCTTCTAAAATCATGGTGCTAATATGAATTATCATTCTCACATTCTCACATCATCACATTCTCAAATTGACTGTTGCCTATTCACCCCATTAAATTATTTTCGTCTCGCTTTCAATAACCAACAATCAATCGAATGAACTTACACGAATATCAGGCAAAGGAATTAATGAAGAAAAACGGTGCATCTATTCAGGAAGGAATTGTTGCCGAAACTCCTGAGCAGGCTGTAGCTGCTGCGCAAAAACTGAAAGAACTTTATAACACTGATTGGGTGGTAGTGAAAAGTCAGATTCATGCGGGTGGCAGAGGCAAAGGAAAAATTGTTGGCACAGAACAAAACGGTGTGGCACTTGCAAAAAGTCATGATGCAGTAAAAACAATTGCTACAAATATTTTAGGAGGAACACTGGTGACCAAACAAACAGGACCTGCCGGAAGATTAGTGAACAAAGTTTTAGTAGCACAGGATGTTTACTACCCCGGTGAAAGCCCAACTAAAGAAATGTATTTCTCTATTCTGCTCGACCGCGCGAAGGGAAAGAACGTAATCATTTACTCGACTGAAGGTGGAATGGACATTGAAGAAGTAGCTGAGCACACTCCCGATAAAGTTTTGAAAGAATGGATTGACCCAAGTGTTGGTCTGCAGGAATTTCAATGTCGCAAAATTGGTTTCAATCTCGGCTTGAGCGGAAATGCATTGAAAGAAATGGGAAAATTTACGAGAGCGGTTTATAACACTTATATCAATGCCGATGCTGCGATGGTGGAAATAAATCCTTGTCTTAAAACTTCAGACAATAAAATTATTGCCGTTGACGGAAAAATTTCGTTGGATGACAATGCACTTTACCGTCACAAAGATTTAGAAGCACTTCGCGATTTGAATGAAGAAGACCCGACAGAAGTGGAAGCCAGTAATGCGGAATTGAATTACGTGAAACTTGACGGCAACGTTGGCTGTATGGTCAATGGTGCAGGACTTGCAATGGCAACTATGGATATTATTAAGCTAAGCGGTGGTGAACCTGCAAACTTCCTGGATGTAGGTGGAACTGCAAATGCTGAACGCGTAGAAAAAGCATTCCGCATTATTCTGAAAGACCCGCACGTGAAAGCAATTCTCGTGAACATCTTCGGTGGTATCGTTCGTTGCGACAGAGTAGCACAGGGAATTGTGGATGCTTATAAATCTATCGGCAATATTCCGGTGCCTATTATTGTTCGCTTGCAAGGCACAAATGCTGTTGAAGCGAAAAAATTGATTGACGAAAGCGGATTGAAAGTTCGTTCGGCAATTCAATTGAAAGAAGCGGCTGAGGAGGTGAAGAAAGCGTTGGCATAATTTTCAAAGTGAAACTCTCACTTTATCCTTATCAACTACAATTCAAATTTCCGTTTCGCATAGCGCATGGTGTGCGAACGCATACCGATGTAGTTTACGTAAAACTCGAACACGAAGGTTTTACCGCATGGGGCGAAGCTACTCTCCCACCCTATTTACCCGAAACACAAAAATCAGTTTCTGAATTTCTTTCAGCCTTCAGCAAAAATATTTCATCAAACTCTATTGACGATTGGTTTGAAAAGCTAAATCCAATTCAAACAAATCTTAGTGCTAAAGCCGCACTTGATATAGCGTTGTGGGATTTAAAAGCGCAGATAGAAAATAAAACACTGATTCAATTCCTTGGTATCCGTCCATTTGAATTTCCATTGGCAACTTACACCATTGGTGTTTCATCATTTGAAGAAATGAAATTGAAAGTTGAGGAAGGAAACAAATACAGTTTCGAAATTTTCAAAATAAAACTGAACGGAGAGGGCGATGAAGAAATGATTCGCAATTTCAAAAAGTTATCGAGCAAAAAATTTGCAGTGGATGTAAATCAAGGTTGGAAAACTGTTGAAGAAGCAATTGAAAAGATTTCGTGGTTGAAAGAAGAAGGATGCATTTTGGTAGAACAGCCCTTACAAAAGAATTCTTTAGAGCACGTGAAAATTCTGAAACAGAAATCTGTTTTACCGCTTTATGCTGACGAAAGTTGTCAGCGATTGAGTGATATTGAAAAGCTGAAAGGTTGTTTTGATGGCATCAATATAAAGCTGATGAAATGTGGTGGAATTACAGAAGCGCATCAAATGATTTTACGCGCGCGCGAACTCGACATGAAAATTTTAATTGGGTGCATGAGCGAATCATCTGTTGGCTGTACAGCCGCTGCACATCTTACACCATTGGCAGATTATGCCGATTTAGATGGTCCGTATTTAATTTCTAACGACCCGTTTGAGGGAATGAAAATTAAAGACGGAAGAATTCAGTTGAATCCGCTTAAAGAAAAAATTCAGCTTACTTAAATCCCAATTGCTTCGTATCTGCTTCAGCTACCTGATTGAAGAATTCACGGAAAGCTGCATACTCTTCGGGACTAACTTTATCTTTTTTGAATTTCATTTCGCGAATGGCTTGCAACTTACCGGGTGTGGTTGAGTTATATGTCAATGAATAATCAGCAGCAGCGCATGTGAGCACTACATTCTTCGGCACTTCTGCCAATGCTTTTCCTTTCGGTATTTCAATATTCATGATCTCCCGACTGGTTTCTGCGGAGTTGTAGCTCCAAACCATGAAAGGATATTTTCTGGTTTCGAGTGAAAGGAAATCCAGTGAGCGAATAGACTCGCTCCACGGAATGCGGAAAATTTTTATTCCGATTACTTCGCTCAATTCGTTTTTAATGGTGAATGAATAGGTATAGCTCACCGAATCTTTCAACGACTTCAAGTCATCGAAACTTAAGCTGAGCAGTTTTGCAGGATTTGTAAAATCAGAAGCAATAGCTTGGGTGATTAGTTTCTCTTGTTTGTCCTTTCCCTGGTCGGCATATTCGCCACGCATTTGCGCAGCAAACATTCCTGTCTTGGTGCTCTTGCGAACAAAAGTGATGTCGTTGTTTTCAAATTTTAAATCGGTGGTGCGAATAATATTATTCAGCGGACGATATTTCGAAACCAGTTTGGTGAGTTGAGTAACGGCTGAATCACCATCGCGCGGAATGAAGAGCACATTCGAATTCAAATCAACGTGTGGCACAGAAGTGAACGAAAGTTTTTGGTCGGTGAGTTCGATGTAATAACTCTTGCCACTGACTTGCAATTGCGCAATACAGTGATTGAAATCAACGCTCGGTAAATTCAAATGCTTATCGCCATTGTCGCGCGTGTCAACCAAAATCAAATTTGCTTTCAGCCCAACTTCCTTACACATAGCAACAAAAAGCGTTGACACATCTTTGCAATCGCCAAGCTTTGTGTTTAGCGTGCGCGAAGCTTTCTGCGGAATAATTGGACCATGCATGAAAGGCACATTGCTATAACTCACATTGGCTTCAATGAAATCGTAAATCACTTTTGCCTTCTGCAATTCAGTCAAACTCTTTTTGTCTTTGAATAAATCGGCAACGGTTTCTTTTATTTCAAAATCAGATTTTGCGAGTGAATTAGATAAATCAGAATACCAGTTGCTGATGTATTTCCAATCGGGCAGCGTAGAAATATCGAGTATCACTCCTGCATCGGACAATGCCGGCATATACGGTTCGGACTTAATAGCGGGTTGGTCTTTAATTTCCCAAGTGTAGAGTTTCATGTCTTCCACATCTTTCACCGTTGGTTTTAAATCGGCATTCAACACTTCATGATTGAATTTTTTATCGGCAGGCAACAACAAACTGTAACGCGAAATCTTAGCAGGATATTCGAAGTTGAGATTGAACTGCTCCCAAAAATGCTGCGCTAATTTTCCGGTGTTGTAATTTTCTATGCGATACGAAACGTGAATGGCATCGTTTACTTCGAGATTTGTGAAGACGAGATAATCATCGTTCTTCTCTGCCTGCACTTTGCTTCCATCCTTTTTAAAAACTTCGGCTTTATCAATAATTAATTTCTGGCGGTAACGATTGTAGCCGATAGAATATTCCTTCCATGTGTCAATGCCGTTTTGATTAAACACTTTCACTAAGACTTCAGAACGCTCTTCGGTTGGGCCTTCGGGATAAACCACGCGCTGTGTTTCGTTCAAAAGTATAATGCTGTTGTCGTCAGGAAACTCTTCTGCCCTTGGCGATTTCTTAAACAAGTCATAAGCATCTGCCTTTTCAAAATTGTCGAACAAATCTTTTTTGTTGTCGAGCTTGCGCAATTGTTTGCGCGCTTCGTAATTGGATGGTGTGTAATAGATAGCTTTGCGATATGCATCTTTAGCATGCTCATCATCTTTCAACGCTTCGTAAATTTTTCCTACACGGCTCCAGTAACCTCCAATGTAAGAAGCGAACTCCAAAGTTTTTTGCGCGTAAGTAAGCGCGTTGTTATAATCCTGTGCCGCGAAATACAATTCGCTGAGGTCAACGTAGTAGCCAATGGAGTAAGGATAATTCTGAATGCGTTGCTGATAAATTTTCAATCCTTCTTCGCGCTTTCCTAAATCGAAATAATTATTTGCCATGGCGGTCATCACCTTATCGCTGTAATTATTTTTGAGGTAAGCCTTCAAAATTTCATTTGCCTTCGCCAGATTCTTACTCGTGTTTCGCTCAATGGTGTAAGTCAAATTCATTAAGTCAAAATTGTCGGGATACTTCACATACAATCGTTGAACGCTCTTGACTACTTCATCGTATTTATTTCGTTTAGCTGCCAAATTCAGTTCCAACAAATCGGTGTATTCGCTTTCGCCATAGATAGCTTTGTAGTGATTTCCGAGTTTTTCTTGCTCATCAAAATCTTCTTTCGTAGCTGCTTCATTCAGCAAACCTTTCAACGCATATGCACAATCAGAATCATCGGTTTTTATTCTCTCGTATTCTTTCGTGAGGTCTGTTACGTTGTTATCGCGACCATAGGCTTCAATCATGCGCGTGCCCACAAATGAACTTTGCGGAGCTAATTCCTTTGCGCGCTTTAATGCTTTACGCGCTTCGTAAACTTTATCGTTTCGCAGGCAAACATCGGAGAGCATTAAGTAGTTCAGCAGATTTTCCGGTTCGGCTTTTACTTTGTTATTGAAAAAGTCTTCGGCAAATAAAGTTTGTGAAGTAACGGTGTAGTCAGCGGCTTTTGAATATGGTTGGTAAGCCGCAACAGAGCTCAATCCTTTTACCGGCTTGCCATCTTTATCGGTAGCGCGAATCATGAAGTTAGCGGCATTGGTTTCGCTTTCGCCAATTTGCACGAGGATGCGATTGTATCCTTTGTTCAGTTTTACGTTGTTGATGTAAATATCCAAATCACAATTGCGCTCTTCCGAAATATTCGTAACGAGTTTATCGTTCACCCAAATTTTAAATGAACCTGAATTACCACTGCTGAAATAAATTTCCCGGTCTTCATCGCTCTTCAAAAATGTTTGCGCGTACATCACCGAATTGCTGATGAGAAAATAATATTCGAAATCGAACCAGCGGTCGCTACGCGCATGTGGCGGTGCATACCATTTTACCGAAGCTTCATTTTTATTTTTGAAAACTGCATCGGGCTCCGGTTTTGCTAAAGCACCAAAATCTTTATTGAATCCACTGCCGGATGTGTTATCAAAGGTTCCGAGAATCTGCCAGTTTTCAATAGCCCCTATTTGCGAAAACTCATCTTCCGATTTTTTGAAATCACCTGCATCTTCATAATGCTTGCCCAACATAGAGTGCGCCATGGCGTGAATAGTGCCGTTTGTTTTTTGTTCATTGGTCAACTTCTTTAAAAACTTCAGTTTCTCTTCGTTCTTCTTTTGGTAGTCGGTAAAAACAATGGGCGAAGTCCACAAGGCATACAAATACGGATACGGGTTTTCGGAAGCATCAAAAAAATCCTGGAAGGCTTTGAAGCCCTCATCGTTTTTGTCTTCACTCCACCATACTAATGCGAGAGCAAGATTAGCTTCTGCTTTTGTATCGGCATCTTTAGCCGCCTGTGTAAAAAACTCTTTGGCTTCTTTGCGTTTGTTTTGATTGAACGCATCCCAACCCTGCTTAAGATTTTCTTTATTGGCGAAGAGCGATGAATGAAACAGAAAAGCGATGAATAAAACGGTGATGTGTTTTGTCATAAAATTGAAAACAGGTTAGCGGTGTTTGTGGTTGTTGGCGCTAAGACCAACAACGGTTTAATGATTTTAATTTATTCGTAAATCAATACTAACTATTTGAATGAATATATTACGACAGGTGGGAAATTCGGGTTATTTCACATTGTTTAAACATGAAAGCCACACTACTCGAACTTCCTTATTTACCCAATGTAATTTGGTTCAGAAATTTTCTGAAGTATGAAAACACTTTGATTGAACGCGAAGAAAATTTTGTGAAATCCAGTTTTAGAAACCGTTGTGAAATAGCAGGAGCTAATGGTAAACAGAAGTTGAGTATTCCCATTGTTGGCGGAAGAGACCATCATCAACTTTACAAAAATGTAAAGGTTGACAATAGTGTTCAGTGGCAAAAAATTCATTGGCAAAGTATTCGTTCGGCTTATGGCAGCACTCCGTTTTTTGAGTTTTATGCTGAGCGCTTTCAACCGTTTTATGAAAAGGAATTTGAATTTCTTTTTGAGTTCAATTATGAATTACTGAAACTTGTTTTAAAGATTTTGAAAACAGATAAGCCATTTGAGTTGACTTCTGTGTTTGAAAAACAACCTGAAGGCATGATTGATTTACGAGGGAAGAAAGAAGTTGAAGCTTTGAAACGTTACTACCAACCGTTTGAAGAGCGAAATGGGTTTCAGGAAAATCTCAGCGTGATAGATATTGTTTTCAATTTGGGACCGCAGGCGAAAGAGTATTTATTGATGAAGGATAATGCGTAGCCACAAAGCCGCGAAGACACAAGATGCTTCGACAAGCTCAGCATGACATTTCCCCTAATGGTTTCCTTGAAGGGGGCAGTCAGGATTTCTACTTCAACTTCACCTTTTTTAAATTCAGAAGATTAATAGCGTTGGCAGTAAGTCCTTCTACGTTCTTTTGCGAGAAGCGCAATACTTCATCGTAAAACAGCGACACCACAGGAGCTTCTTCAATAATTATTTTCTCCATTTCGTGATAGAGTTCGTAGCGTTTGGCATCATCATTTTCAGCTAAAGCTTTTTCATACAAAGCATCAAAGGCTGTGTTTCTAAATCGGGTATAGTTTGGCGGTGAGCCGTTCTTGCTATAGAAAACAGCAAAATAATTTTCAGCATCAGGATAATCTGCCAACCAGCTTCCTCTAAAAAAATCAATCTTGCCCTGACTCATCCACTCGCGCAAAATAGAAGGCTGAGAAATTTCTACTTTAATCTTCAAACCAAGTTGCTCCAACTGCTTGCTGATGAACAGCGCGTACTCCTTGTAAGTTTCGTTGGTGTAAAGTTTTATCTCAGGAAGATTTTTTCCCTGCTCGTGTCCTGCTTCTTTCAATAGTTGTTTTGCTTTTTGCAAATCGAACGTGTAGCCCTTCACCAGTTCTGCATTAAACGAAGGAAGACCATAAGGAGTGAATCCGCTCTCTGCCGGTTTGCCAACTCCGTTGCGTAAATACTTCAGCATTTCTCTTCTGTCGAATCCATAATTAATTGCCTGACGAATTTTTTTGTTGAGCAATGGATGATTGACATCCTGCGAATTATCGTTTACAAGGAAACCGAGATACTCGGTGTTGAGGTAAGGCGTTTTGAGTAAATTGAATTTGTCTTTGAGCTCTGCCTTTACATCACCGTTTTCATCGAGCACTTCATCTACATACGCGGCATCAATGCTATTGATGAAATCAAGCTCCTTCTGTTTGAACGACAGGTATTCGGTTTTTTTGTTGTCAATAAAACTGATTTTAATTCCGTCAAGATATGGTAGCGCGTTTCCTGCTTCATCATGTTCGAAGTAGTAGTTGTTCTTTTGTAGAATTAAAGCCGTTCCTTCTTTCCAGTTTTTAAAAACAAAAGGCCCTGTGCCTACAGGATGCGCGCGAAATTCAGTTCCGTATTTCTCAATGGCTTCGTGAGGAATAACAGAACAATACTGCATACTCAAAATACCGAGCATAGGACGGAATGCTTTGCGCAACTTCAATTGAAAAACAGAATCGTTGATTGCAGTAAAAGGAGCAACCGTATCAATACTGTTATTGAAAATCCATGCACCGGGACTGGCGATTTTTTTATCAATAATTCTGTTCAAACTGTAAACTACATCGGCAGCGTTCACGGTTCTTCCTTCGCTGTTTTTAAAACATTGGTTGTTGTGAAACTTTACATCGGTGCGCAAATTGAACGTGTAGGTTTTGCCGTCTTCTGAAATTTGCCAACTGCGCGCTATAGAAGGTTGGGTATCTAAGTTGTCGTCTAACTGCACAAGCGAATTATACAACTGATTACACGCCCAGATGGTTGACTGGTCTTTTGAAAACGCAGGGTCGAGCGATGCAATGCCGCTGCTTTGATTGTAACGAAAGAAATGAAGCGATGAATTATTGCCCGAGTTGTTGCAACTGTTGCAGGAGTTCAACAACAGCGCACACGAAAAAAGAAACGAGATAAAAAGAAAGCGGAGTGGATGCATGAATTATTGTTTACGCGGTGAAAATAGAATTCATAAAAGCGGTGATGATTTTTTTTCTCTTCTGCCTGTTGAAATATTTTTCCGCGGCATCCAACTTAGTTGTCATATTCACGCTCTTGTTTTACGTGACAATTTTTACTTTTAAGACTTTATAAATTTTCCCTGACTATGATTAAAATTTACAAGGCAGTTCTCCTCAACTTATTTCTTCTGTTTTCTGTTGCTTTTGTTTCGGCACAGGAATGCGATGTAATTTATGTGGTTCCCAATGGGAATCCTGCAGGAGCAGGAACCAAAGCTGATCCTGCGAACCTTCCTCGCGCACTTCAATTAGTAACTCCCGCCAACAGTCGTTTGTGGTTAGCTGCGGGTAACTACGACATTAACGCTGAATTGATGCTCGTGAACAACATCACCATTGAAGGAGGTTTCGACCCGTTGCAGAACTGGGTGAAAAGAAACACACCTCCAACTGTTATTCATCGCTTAAATGCGATTGTACTTCCGCCTCCGGCTAACGGCACAGCTATAATTGCAGGAGTAAACGTTTCGGGTTTCCGCTTGCAGGATTTGACATTGATTATGGATGTTCCTTTTGGAATTGCTTCATCTGCTTACGGCATTTATTTAAACGGTTGCAGCAATTACAACATTGTACGCGTTGATGTAACTTCTGCCGATGGAACACCTGGGGTAGCAGGAACGCCAGGTGCACCCGGAGTACCGGGAACACCAGGCGCAAATGGATTACCAGGTTGCGATGAATCGTGCGTTCCCGCTGGAGGAATTGGTGGATTACCAGGTGGAGGAAATGGAGGTACAGGTGGAAAGTGGGCAGGTTCGGCATCGTCAATTGGAGTAGCGGGAAGCTGTGGAGCCGCTGGAGGTAATGGTGGCACAGGTCCTAATTGCGGTTGTGGTTTATTCGGCACTTCACATAACGGTGGTTGTGGTGGTGGTTCTCCAAGCGCGGGGGTAGCAGGAAGTACAGGTGTAACGAATGGAGTTGCGGGTGGAGTTGGTCCGGCAGGAACAATTGCAATTCCCGGATATTTTGTTCCCGGTACTGCAGGTGGTGCAGGAACAGCAGGAACAAGCGGTTGTGGTGGTGGTGGTGGTGGTGGTGGTGGTGGAAGACAACAAAATGGAAATGATGATGTGGGTGGAAGTGGTGGTGGTGGTGGTGGTGGTGGCACTGGTGGTGGTGGCGGTACTGGAGGTACCGGAGGCGGTGGCTCGTTTGCTGTTTTTCTTTTTAATAATGGTGCAGGTGGAAATATTACTGATTGCAAATTGACAGCAGGCGCAGGTGGTGCGGGTGGTGCGGGTGGTGCAGGAGCAGCAGGAGCAGCAGGTGGTGCGGGTGGTGCAGGTGGACCTGGTTTCGGATGTGGACAGAGTAACGGAGCAGCAGGTGGTGCAGGGGGTGACGGTGCATCGGGTGGCGCAGGTGGTGCAGGTGCACAGGGATTAAGTATGGCGCTTTCGCAGAATGGTGGAACACCTGTTACTCAAAACAATATTTTATCGGTGCCGGGAAATCCTCCTGCAATTGCGGTGTTGAATCACGGGTGCACGAATGCAGAAGTTGTTTTTACCACACCTGTTGCGGGCAACTGGGATTTTGGTGCGGGTGCAACGCCTGCTACTGCTAACAATACAGTTGGCCCTGTTTCGGTGATGTATAGTTCGATGGGAAGAAAGACGATTACTCTTGGTGGAACTGCGTTTACCGATTTTATTGAGCTATGGAAAACACAGGCGGGTGGTTCGCTTTCGCACACCAACAATCCTGCAGTGGTAGGTTGCCCCGATGTGTTTACTGATACGCTTTCGGGAATTTCTTATGAATGGGATTTTGGTCCTAATGCTACTCCAAACAAAGATACTACTGCAACCAGTCAAAGCGGGCAGGTTTCGTTTACTGCAACAGGAAGTCATACAGTAGTGGTTTGGGTAACTACACAATGTTGCGGAAGAGTAAAAGATTCATTGGTGTTTAATGTGCAGCCAAATACAATAAACATTACCCTTACGGCTTCTGACACTACTATTTGTGCGGGTGACCCTATTACTTACACGGCTACACCAGCGGGGTATCAGCAGTACACGTTTTTTGTAAACAATAATCCTGTTCAAAGTGCGAATAGCAATACCTATTTGGCGAATGGTTTGGTGCAGGGCGATAGCGTGAGAGTGGTGGCCTTTGACGGTGTTTGTTTCAGTAATCCAAGTGCGGTGCTGGGGCCGGTGGTGAATCCGATTCCTGCGGTTACAGTGACCAGTTCAGATGCTGATGATACCATTTGCGGAGGCGATGCAGTAACGTTTACTGCTGCTCCTGCGGGATACGCACAGTATGATTTTTATGTGGGCGGTTCGTTACAACAATCGGGACCGGGCACTACGTGGACGAGCACTACCCTGAGTACGGGAAATCAAATTCATGTGATAGCTACTGACCTTGGATGCTCAAGCCCTTGGAGTAATATCATTCCAATGTTTGTCAAACCAATTCCGATTATAACACTGGTATCTACCGACACTACGATTTGTCAGGGTGACCCGGTTACGTTTACCGCTTCGCCTTTGGGGCTCGATAATTATGATTTTAATCTGAACGGTGTATCGGTGCAAAACACCACGGCTAACACTTACTCTTCTTCTGCATTCAATAATAATGATGCTGTTTTTGTTTCGGGTTCTTTAGCGGGCTGCCCGGGTTTACCTACTAGTGCCATTGTGCTTACAGTTAATCCTATTCCAGCAGTAACACTAACAAGCAGCGATGCAGACAATTCGATTTGCCAGGGAACTTCGATAACGTTTACTGCTTCGCCTGCTACGTATGGCACTTATGATTTTTTTGACGGTGCAACGAATGTGCAAAGCAGTTCTTCAAATATTTATACCACCAATCTTTTGACAAACCCAAGCAGTGTTACTGTGGTAGCTACTGATTTAGGTTGTGTTAGCCCGCCTTCGGCAGCTATAGTAACTGCGGTACAGGCAGCACCAATAGTAAACGCTGGTAACGACCGCGCTGATTGCATTGATTTAGGTTTGGTAACGCTTGCAGGTTTTTCACCCGCAGGTGGCGCGTGGACAGGAACAGGAATTGTGAACCCTACCGGAGATTTTAATACTTCTACTGCGGGCGCGGGAATTTTTTCGCTCGTGTATAGTTATACCGATGCCATTACCGGATGCTCGGGGCTTGACAGTATTAATTACACCGTGAATCCTTTGCCTGTTGTTTCGACTGTGCCTACCGTAGATATTTGCGCAGGACAAAGCGCGCAGATAGGCGTGACTGCTGCTACTGCAACAAGTTTTGCATGGAGCCCATCTGCCGATTTGAATAATGCCAATATCCAAAACCCGATTGCTACACCTGCGGCTACTACGCCTTACACGGTTACTGTGACCGATGCAAACACCTGTAGCAACACAGCCACAACAACAGTAAATGTAAATCCAAATCCGGTGGCAGGTTTTACTGTAGATGAAGTTTGTTTGGGGTTGCCAAATACGTTCACCAATACTTCTACTCCTGTTTTTGGAAATACTTATGCCTGGAGTTTTGGTGACGGCACTACCGATGTGGTGGATAATCCTACACACACCTACGCTACCGTTGATTCATTTGCCGTTACCTTAATTGCGCAATTAGGCAATTGTTTTGATACGACCAGCGGCACAGCTTACACGCACCCTGTAGCTGTGGCAGACTTTAGCGCAAACCCTTTGATAGGTTATGTGAATGACGATGCAGCTCCTATTCGCTTTACTAATTCAAGCACTAATTCCGATGCCTGGGTTTGGAATTTTGGCGACAATACCAACTCGGCTTTGCAGGCACCTACACACGCTTACACTAAGGCCGGCATTTACAATGTGGAACTTTTTGCAAGCAACGTGTATGGCTGTAACGACACGGCTGCACGCGCCAACTACATTACTATTTACGACATTCCGAAGGTGTTTATACCAAATGTGTTTACGCCAAACGGTGACGGACAGAACGATGTGTTGCAGGTGTTCAGCACGGGGCTGCGTTATTTTGAGTTCCGCATTTTTAACCGCTGGGGCGAAAAGGTTTTTGAAAGCAACAGCACGATACAAAGCTGGGACGGAACTTACCAGGGCAAGGAATGCCAGGCGGGCGTTTATACTTACACGGCTGTAATTGTGTATGACGATAATACGAACCGAAGCTCGAAGGGAACGATAACGTTGATGAGATAGAGAAAATAATGTGAGAATGTGAGAATTAGCGAATTGAGAAGCCAGTAATAACAAAACAGCCCCCCGAGTACTGGGGGCTGTTTTGTTTATGCATGTTAATTGCGTTTACAGGTTTGCTTAATGTGTTGCGGAGCGTGTAAAAGTGATTTCCGGGCATGTCAATGCTTTGCGGGAGATGTAAAAGTGATTTTCCCGCGTGTCAAATACGATTTCGTGTGTGTCAATACGATTTTCACGTTTGTCAAAAGGGTTTTCGTGCGTGTCAATTGCTTTGCGGAGGATGTAAAAGTGGTTTTCGTGAATGTCAAATACGTTGCGGACGATGTAAAAGCGACTTTCGAGTATGTCAAAACAGTTTCCACGAATGTAAACCGTGTTGCTGGACGTGTAAAATTGATTTTCGGGCGTGTCAAACGTGTTTACTGCTTGTAAAATGGAGTAATTTGTGTGTTAATTCGGACTTTTCTCCTGTGAAACAGTGGAGAAAAAAACCCAATTCATTAAGAAAGAGAATGTTGGTTTAAAACAAAAACGGCTCGCCAATTTTACTTGACGAGCCGCTACACATATTAAATGATACAAAAAGACTTACTCTTTAACTAAGCGTATGCGTTTTGTTACTCCTTGTGTTTGTAAACTCATTACATAAACACCCGAAGCTTCTGAACTCAAATCAACCGCAACATTCGTTGCACCTGAATGAGAAAGTTCATTTACTTCTTTCACTAATTTTCCTGCGACATCAAATACACGAATATTCATTTGCTCGCCATCTGTTCCGCTATTAAAAGAAAGATTGAAAACCGAACTAGAAGGATTAGGGAACACATTCAAATCAGAAATACCCATTTCTTTTTCTACTTCAATACTTGTTGTAGCTTCATCCGTTTTGCATGAACCCCACACTAGCGTAAGTGTTTTTGTATTGTAAGTACAAGCATTGTAATTTTTCACAATGATTTTTGGATTTACAGGAATAGTTCCAAACTGAACCTGAACCGTAGAACCAGTTGAAGAACCAACAAAAGTAGCTCCAGCCGGTATTGTCCATACATAAGAACTTGCACCCGCGGTAGCAGAGTATGTTTCTAAAGCATTGTTACAAACTGTTGCATTACCAGTAATAACAGGTACTGCTGGTTTAGCATAAGCAGTCAGTGATTTTTGTAATCCTGCTCCGCATCCGTTATTAGCATTTACTTTTATAGTAGCGGTGAAGTTGGTAGAAGGGAAATCAATTGTAGCTGTTTCAGTAGTGCTTACAGGATTGAAAGTTCCCGTAGTGGTAGTCCATGTATAGCTACTTGCACCGCTTACTGATGCAGATGTATATACTACACCTGTAGCTCCGCAAAGGTCGTAAGTTGTTCCCGTAAGAGTAGCCGGAGCCGCTAAAATGTTTCTTGCAATAGCCAACGTTTTTAAAGGTCCATTACCGCATGCGTTTGAAGGAGTAACACCAATTGTTCCGTCAGCAACAAAACCTGCACCGTAAGTAACTGAAATGCTATTTGTTCCTTGTCCGCTATTGATGGTAGCACCTGTTGGAACAGTCCATGTATAGGTAACACCTGCAACATTAGTAACTGAATAAGTTCTTGTATCGCCATTGCATACTTTAACTGCACCACCTGTAACAGTGATACCAGTAGTTGCGGCAGGTACAGAAGTTATTGCTAAAGTTCTAGCAGCACTTGTAGCACACGTATTATGTGCCGTAACAGAAAGCGTTCCCGAGGTGAATCCGGTAAATGTTGCCGTAACCGCGTTAGAGCCTTGACCACCGGTAATTCCAATACCAGATGTTCCACTCCAGTTGTAAGTAATGCCGCTTACATTTACTACCGAATAGTTTTTGTTTGTTGCAGTACAAACTACAGTACTTGGACCAGTAATAACACCTGGTGTTGCCGGCACATTGCGCGAAATAGCTAAAGTTTTAGCAGCACTTGATGTACCGCAAGCATTTTGAGCTACTACCGAAAGTGTTCCGTTAGCTGTAAAACCAGCACCGTAAGTAATGGTTACGGTATCCGTATTCTGACCCGCAGTTATTGTAGCACCAGATGGTGCTGTCCATACATGAAGGGTACAACCAACCTTAGTAACGGTGTATTTGCGCACATCGCCAGGACATACTTTTGCACTTCCCGTACTTGCTAATAACGCAGGCGTAGTAGGCAAAGTAGGTGTAGTGCAAGAACAACCGGCAAATGGATACAACGTACCGCTTAGAGTTGAATTATAAGTTTCGCTTCCTACAGGATTTGCAGCAACAAAACGTTGAACTCCACCTGAGGGTGTTCCTATTTGTAAATTGAAAGCGTAAGTCAGCGTTCCGTTGGTAGTCATTTGAGCAATCAATACTTTATTAGAAGTATCGGGACCCGAAGAACCGTTCAAAGATGCCCATGAACCATTGTAAGTTGAAAACAGACTTGCATTATTACTTACATTGTCAAAAGCTGCATCTCCTAAAGTTGCAGGAACTCTTGTAACTGCTTGTGCAGCACCACTGCCTGTAAGCAATCCATCTTGCGATGTTAAGTTTCCGGCAATTGGGTCTGTGTTCAATAGCATTCCATTTGCGTTTGCTGTTGTGCTTACTCCGTTGTCAACAGATTTTAGCACGCCATAGTATCCTGCACAACCGTTGCCCATAGAAAACCATGAGTCAAGCAATACTGAATTTGAAGCTGTTTGTGCTTTTGTATAAGTAGGAGTTACCGCACCTCTATCTTGGTTGTTGAAGAATTTAGTAGAAGTTTCTAAACGCAATTCATGATCACCCGAACTTACAGTGCCTGTTGGAGCCACATCTACTCCATACACTGCTTGTAATTTATAGCTTGGAAGTAAATCCGCATAAAATCTCCAGGTAACTGAACCCACACGAAGATTACCTCCGCCCTGAGCCGCACTTACAATCGAATCATTGGCATTCGACACGTAGTATTTTTCTACGATGATGCCTTGCAATCCCGGCTGTGCTTGCAGGGCAAGACACATGAGGAGCAGGCATACGCCCGTTATTATTTTTTTCATTGTTTTATTTTTATGGTTTTAGAATTTGTTTCTGATTTCTTATTGGCATGTTTGGTTGAACTTTCCTAACAAATCAAGGAAGTCGGCATTGTTAGTTGTGCCATCTCCATTGATATCAGTAGGGCATCCACTGCTGCTGAAACCATCTCCTGCTGCAGCACCAAGTATTGAAACATAAGACCATTTTGCTAACCAGTTATCTCCGTCACCAAAAGCACCTCTGTAACTAACGTTTTTGAAGAATCCATCGTTTGGTGGAGTGCAAGTTGTGGCAAGTGCTGGATTAGGAACTGCATCAAATCCTGTAGTAACAGCATTGGTAGTTCCGTCCATAACCCATGCACCATTAAATCCTGGAACGGATGAAGGTGATGAATTTCCATCTGTAACAGAAAATTTAGTAAGGTCAGCACCAGAAAGACCTGCACCATTAGCAGCTCTGTCTACAGCTAAAGAATCTTTACAACCAATGAAAGTATTGCACTTCACAATTAAAGTACCTGCATTCCAGTTGTTATAAGCTTCGTTAGGAGTTCCTCCGTTGTTGGTAGTTCTTGCAGCAGGAACTGTCTTAGTCATATTAAAACCGGCCATAAAACTTGAGAAAACCGAGTTATAGATTTCGCCTTCAGTCATTTCTTTTGCATTGATAGCGAAACGACCGCTGTTATCTCCATTACTGATATAGTCAATATTACTTCCTACTACTGTCATGTTGTAGATAATAGGGTGTGAACGTGGGGTATAGCAAGATTGATTATCGTCAGCATCTGCCTCAATACCGTGGTCAGCTGAAGGACAAGTGGTAGTGTCAGCAGTTTTTGCACCAAGGAAAAACTGAACTTTTCCGGTCCAGCCCAAATCATAATCAAGCATATCATCTGCTCCGAATAAAGTAGCGCAATATTTAAGATTTACTGTGCCTCCGAATAATTCGATACCATCATCATCGCCCGAAATAATTTCAACGTGGTCAATTTTGGTTCCTCTTCCAACTGAACCTAACGATAGTGAGTTCAACTCATTACCAAGTGCTATAATGGCACCTGCATAACGAATAGAAACATAACTCAAAGTTCCTGAGTTATCGTTGTCATCAAAAGAACCTGAAAGTTTACCAAAGTTATTTCTGGTATTAGTTGAATTGTATCCTTCCAAATATCCTACCCCATCACTTACACATAATTTACCTGCACCTACGTTTAACGGGCTTTTCAGGTTATTCGTTGCTCTTCCTAACAATACTACACCTCCCCACTTTCCTCTGTTTTTAATACCATAAGAACCTGTGAGGTCATCAGAAGTAGAAGTAAAAACTATCGGACAGCTTTCAGAACCCTGAGCAATCAATTTTCCACCTACTTCAGCAACAAGAGAAGTTGCTTCAGCCGGAGTAGCTGCTGCTGCCCCTTTAATTACAGTACCTGGTTGAATAATCAAAGTCTTTCCACTTGGAATGTAAATTTTGTGGTCAAGAATGTAAGTAGTGTCGCATGAAAGTACAGTAAAGCAATCATTCAATTCGTAATCGTTTGGCAAGCCAACGTAAGTTGCTTTGGTAGAAAGATTAACGGTAGGTCTTGACGCTACTGGTGGACAACCACAAGCAGCACCTAGATTAGTTTGGGCAAAGCCCGTAAAAGCAGAGGCAGTAGCTACGAACATAAGCGCAGCTTTGAGAAATGTCTTTTTCATAAAAATATTTTTTTTGTTAGTGTGCATCAATGCGATGCGGGTGCAAAAGAACGCTGCGGGTGTAAAGTTTCGGGCAAGCTATAATTATGAAATGGCTATTGTTTTGCCTTTGTATCTTATCTTAATTTGCTTTTACAGTGCAGTAATTATGATGCAAATGATAAGTTAATGTTTCCTTCCAAAAGTAAAATTTGGAAAAGTTTTAGTCCTTCACACATCTTACGCTAAAACCGTAAGTTTTAGGTCCGTAAAAGCGAAAAACATTGGCGGTTTTATAATCTAAGTAACGATACCACGCCTGATGGTTTGTAGTGTCTTCTGTATTCGTCCACCAAAAGCCCATGTAGCCTGAGCCAATCGGGTCTCCACCTTTTCCATTAAACAGCCGGCAGTTTCCGGCAAGTGCAGCGAAGCCACTTTCGTTTGTAGCCCATACATCGGTATGTTGTACCCAGTTATCTGGCCCTGTCATTTTTAATTTTTCGCCTTCGTGTGTTCCTCTCCAACTTACCTTGTCAGCATCCTCTGCACTCATGCCTAAATATTCCTCAAGCACTTTCCATTCAATATCAGTAGGAATGTGCCAGCCATAAGGTGTAATTTTATGTTTGGTAGAATTAATGGCATACCAGTTATAAAGATTGCCATAAGCCCCTGAGCAATATGCTCCTGTTGTATCTTTTCTCCAAGCTGCAGTATCCGATTCAATTTGTGTAACAGCCACTCCGCTGCGATATTTCGTAGCTCTTAAATTTTCTGTCATCCATGTTTGGTTACCGATTTTTACTGTTTTATAAACGTTACCTTCTTTATCAGTAACAGTTCCGGTTTCAGCGGGTGGCGGTGTTTCTTTTTCGCAACCCACAGCGAGCAATAGAAAAAATATAATCGCGATAACCGCACATACTCTTATTTCGTTTCTGCTTTTCATAATCGGGTTCGTTTTAAAATTAATTCTTCACAAACATTTTTGTTGCGGAAGATATTTCTGTACTTAATCGCAAGAGATATAATCCTGCATTCAATTCAGAGATATTTAATTCTGTTTTATTGAAAACAGAACTGCGGGTGACGTTCTTCTCTGAAACAACTCTTCCCAAATAATCATAGATGGTGTACTTGGTTACTTTGAACTGAGGAGAAGAAATTTCTATAGTCAAAACATCTTCCACCGGATTTGGATAAAGCGTAAATGAATTTTCTAATAGTGTTTCGTTGATGCTCAGATGCGGACAAACTAAACTTATGTCGAGGTCGTTGCACGCACCCGGATAACAACACAAAGAAGGAACAGGAAAATTTGCATTCGGATTATAGTTACAAGCCATAGGGTCAGTACAGCCAAGCACAATAAGTGTGCGACATGAATCAGGATTTCCGCAGGCATAGTTAGCACTGTATTCTAGATAATTCGCGTTGTTGCATCCGCAGGCAGGCGGATATTTCAAATTAGGATAGACAAACTCATTAGTCAAAAGAGTATCACCGTTAGCTACATATTTTTTAGTGTTTCCGTTGGAATCAATCACTTCAATATTCAACTCAAAAGAAATTTCTCCTGCAGTGGTGAGTTGAGCTATAAGAACCTCATTATCCTGAGGCAACACACCCATTACACCGGTGTTTTGTAATGAAACATTGTTGCTTATAAATTCAGACCCTGATTTTAGAGAACCGAAAATGGTAGAATCTTCACCGGAAATAATATCAATTATTCCTGAAGTTCCCCAGTTAGAAGGTAACGTTGTCATGGTATCAATTCCATCACTGGTAGTCAACGGAATACCCGATGCAGCATCTGTATTTGTAAGTAGCCCACCTGCAATTACCGAACTGCCTCCATCGTTATTTACACCTCCAACAAACGAACCATCGCGGTCACTTGTTTTCAAAACTCCGAAATAAGTTTTTGAACCCGTTTTTGTAACCTGACCTAAAGTTAACCAGGTATCTAAAGCCACTGTATTGTTTTTATAGCGAGTCTTACTAAAGTCTTTTGCAAAACTTTGCCCGTCTTCTTTATTATTAAAAAAACTAGCAGTGCTTGAAAATTTCAGTGTGTGATTAGCATCGCCATAAATTTTTTTGAGCTTGCTACCGGGTAATAAATCAATATAAACACGATAAGTTTTAGACCCAATTTGTAAAAGTCCACCGGTAGTATCAGTTGCATCTGCAGCATCTGAAACGTAATAGGTTTCTATAATTACTTTTTCCACCTGCGCTTGCAGCAAAAGAGGAAACAATAAAATGAATAAAATATTTTTCATGGCTATGTCTACTTATAGTTTAAATGCGATTCCTAAACTGAGACTGGTTCCAATTTTGTAACTATCAAAATCCTGACGCCACTGTCCGTCATATTTATAAGTTCTTTTAACCGGAGAGTTCACCAGGTTGCGCGCAGTTAAACTGATGCTGAAATATTTTCCGAGCGTTTTGCTGATTTTAAAATCCAGAAGATGTCGGGGGCGTTCAAAAATATCGGGTCTCCCTTCAATAGCAACTCCGGCAATAACCAACCGTGGACCTTGCGTATTATAACTCAAGGTTGTGGTCAATCCGATTTTATCATTCGTGTAAGATAAAATAGCGTTCACTACGTAAGGCGCCTGACCAAACATAGTCCGAGTAACGGTATCTACCGGAATTTTATCCTGAATACCATTGCGGAGTCTGTATTCAACAACAGTAGTTTGGGAATTGATATAAGAAGCGTTTGCTCTGAGTTCAAGCCCTTTTACTAAAGTCACTTTGCCTTCAAGTTCCACACCAAGCACTCGTGAGTGGTCAACGTTTTGCCAGGTATAAAAATCATAATTGACGAGTTCAATGTGATTGGTAAAATCTTTATAAAAGAAACTTGCTGATAAATCATGCCCGCCTTTGAAATACGATTCTAACCGCAAATCAACATTGTGAATTTTTACTGTCTTCAAACTTGAGTTTCCAAAAACCTGTGATTTAAACTCGTAGTCATATACAAGTGTTTCAGATAATTCGCGAATGCTTGGACGCGCAACGCCATAGCTGTAACTCCATCTTAAATTGATAGGACTCAATTCATCTTGCCTAATTTTGTAAATGAAATTTATGCTCGGCAAATAATTTACTTCTTTCAAACTTCCCGGATTTGGCAATACAGCATAACTCAGTCTTCGGATATCGTTGGGAGCATACCCTAATGAATCGTATGAAGTAACATCGGTATAAATTTTAGCGTATTCTATTCGTAACCCACCATTTATTCTGAAAGCAGGAACAACTGCAAAATCAAGCATCACAAATCCTCCACCAATATGGCTATAACCAAAAGTGTGATTAGCAGGGTCACTACTCACCTGATAGTACGCATTCATTTTACTGTAAGGAATTCCTTGATTGGATGCAGTGCTTAAACTAAAATTATCAAGACTGAAAAATTCATCAATATCAGTTCCCCCAAATGTTTGATGGTCCTGATGTAGATATAAGTCATAAGCATACTGGTCGCTTTTCTTTCGGTTGTATTGATACGCTCCTCCGAATTTTATTTTTCTGACTAAACCCGGTTTTTTGTCTAATGGTACATCAACCGATAAACGCGAATCAAGCAAGTCATCATTCAGATAGCGGTAATATCTTTGAATAACACTGTTTCCGCCTCCCCCAATCTGATACTGAAGCGTACCTCTATCCTGATTGTAATTCAGGTTTTTAAAATCAGGGGCGTTGCTTTTTCCCATCGTGTAAGAGCCAACTAGTTCAATTTTTATGTTAGGTCCGGGAATAAGATGTTCGGTTTTCAATTGATAAATGAGTTGTCTTCTGTGTTCATAAAACTGGCTCTTGGTAAATGTGTTGTACTCTCCTGACAGGCTGTCAACAGCATCGCGCACATTGTTTACACCAATAAAATTGGGCATGAACAAAATGGCAATACTATTGTTAGGGTTGAATTTGTAAGCCAGGTTTATGAGAGCACTCCAGGAGTTGGTTTCTCTGCTGAACCTCTGTCGGCTATCTGAAGTCAGAATCACTCGAGCTTCACCTGAACTGTCCTGATAACCTATTACCCTGTCGGCAACTGAATTAGGATCATAAACGGTAGAAGAGCTATAACGCACTCCTACTAAAAAACCTAACGGTCTTTTAAATAAATTTACCTGGTCACCAATAGTAAACGTGAATCCAAAATTAGGTAAAGCAAACCGTTGTTTTGTATTCCAATTATTTGGAAATGTTTGACCCGACTTTGCAGCGGCACTATTCAACGACTTAAAAGCATCGCTGCTATATGGTCCTGTGAGATATTGAAGTTTAGCTTTTTGAAATGCAGCAGGGTCGTTGAACAATGCTTTTGGCAGTAACCCCAATTCAACTAATCCCAACTTAAACAAATTATCTCCGCTTGTTGTGCCCGAAATCCACGGTTTGGTGACACCGAGTGAACGATAATAGTCTCCCATACCTAAGCCGACAAACTCTTCGTATTGATTTGGTGCAGCTATAGGTGCTACAAAAGAATTGTGGTCGTGTTCTCTAAAACCATTATCGTAACCCAACCAATCTGTTTTGCTGTGGTCGGAGGAAACCGTATTTCGGAAAGTGCTTTGCAAATTGAATTCAGAAGTAAGTTCCAAATTCACAGCAAGTTTATCGGGATAATCTTTTGTTTCTACCGAGATGTAAGCACCAGCCCAATCGCCAGGCACATCGGGGCTGGCAGTTTTAGTAATCAAAATATTATCAATGAGATTTGTGGGCAGCAAATCCAGTTTAATGTTGTTTGTAAACGGGTCGAGTGTTGGAATACGAGAGCCGTTGATACCGGTTTTTACGTAGCGGTCACCAATGCCACGCACGGTTATAAAACCACCGTTAGTTGAAACCCCAGGCACACGCGCAATAGCTGCTACTACATTTGCATCACCGGTTTTCTTCATGGTTTCTGCCGAAATGTAATCGAGGGTAGTAGCAGATTTTCGCTTCACGTTATCTAAGTAAGTGTCGTTGGCTCTTACTGCTTTTGCAGAAATTACTACTTCTTTTATTTCAGTGGCTGCTGTCTGCATTGAAAAATTGTGAAGCACTACTTCTCCTTTTTTCGGATGAACAAGTTCTTCAATTTTCTTGTATCCTAAAACAGAAACAACAATGGTTTGTGCCGAAGTATCGGGAAGTGTAAGCGAGAAGTTTCCATCTAAATCAGTAACCGTTCCAATGGTGCTATTTGATTTTAGCACCACCGTAGCACTAATCATAGCTTCGCCATTTTCATCGGTAATTTTGCCTCGCAAAATGCCTTGCGCAAAAACAGAAGTAAGTGCAATGAAAGTAAACAGCGTTAGCAAGAAAAATTTCTTTGCCGCCCAGTACTTGGTCATGAAGTTGTACATAAATAATCGTGAAGGGTTCGGTGAGTTAAACTTAGTTCTTGATTATTTTTTGTGTGGTTGTAAAACCATTGGCAGTTACTTTTACAAAGTAAATTCCATTGGCAAATGCAGCAATGTTTACGCGCTCAGTATAATTTACATTGATAGTTCCTAAGTTTTTTTGAGCCAATAAATTTCCGGTTACATCTTGTATAGAGTAACTGCTGTTGGAGTTTTCTTTTGCTCCTGTAATTTGCAATTGAAACAAATCTTTGGTTGGGCTTGGAAATACTTTTACGATTGGAGTTGAAGCATTCAATTCATTAATTCCAACTGCTAATCCGTTAATAGTAACTACCGAAGAAGTCGCTTGTCCGCTATTGCTATCCGTAGCAGTAGCTGTTAAGTTGTGTGCACCAAGTGTTGCCGTCCAGGTCGGAGCTGCGTAAGGAGCATTGTTATCAATACCTACAGAATTTCCGTCAACAAAAAATTCTACCTGTGTAATTGTTCCTGATAAGGCTACTGCATCAGCAGTAATATTAACTGCATCGCCTACGTTATAATTTGCCCCGTTTGAAGGAGCAGTAATACTTACGGTTGGCAATGGAAGAGTCGGACGACCTAATGTATCAATTAAACAAGACAACATAACTTCATTGCCCACCGGATTTCTTGCAACGAATCTTTGAACACCTCCGGTAGGAGTTCCTATTTGAATATTCAATTCGAAAGTCAGAATGCCATCGGTAGTTATTTGTGCAATCAATAATTTATTGTCAACGGTGTCGGGTCCTGTGCAACCACCAAGGCAAGCCCATGAACCATTATAAGTAGAAAACAATGGACCGTTTGTTCCATCATTTTGATTGTCGAAAACAAGAATGTCATTGGTAAGACCTACTTC
Source organism: Bacteroidota bacterium (assembly GCA_947476645.1). Lineage (GTDB taxonomy): Bacteria > Bacteroidota > Bacteroidia > Chitinophagales > LD1 > Bog-950. The sequence continues at coordinate 11,473 of CANJRM010000020.1, read as the reverse complement.
TGTTAGTGTGCCAGGTGTTCCAGCAATCAGTCCATCTTGTGTAGTAAGCGGAACTCCTGCTGAGGCATCGGCATTTTGTAAAACCCCATCACCGTTAGAAACATTTGCTACACCATCATCGGCTGTTTTCATGATACCAAAATTTCCTGCACACGCAGCACCTACTGAAAGCCACGAATCAAGCATTACGGTATTATCTGCACATCGCGATTTTGTAAAGCCCGGGGTTGTTGCTCCACGGTCTTCATTATTAAAAAACAAAGTAGTTGTTTGTATGCGCAATTCATGGTCGCCTGTGCCTATTACACCGGTAGGAGCAACATCTACACCATAGGCTGCTTGAAAAGTATAGCCTGGAAGCATGTCGGCATAAATTCTGTAGGTAACAGAACCAACAGGCAAAACTCCACCCGTTGAATTTACTGTAGTGTCGTTTGCATCAGAGACATAATATTTTTCTACGGTAATACATTCTAAACCGTTTTGAGCGTACAATAGTGCATTGCATAACATAATCATGCAGAGTAAGATTTTCTTCATAGGGATTGTTTGATTGAATTAAAAAAGTGTGTCGTTAAATGACGGTGCAAACATGAAGAAGGCTTTTGTGCAAAAAGTAAACTGCACAATATTTAATAGTGAAGGTTGTGTTACGTTTGTTTTAAATTTTTTATCGGTTTGCTTTCCTGCTCAATTTTAATGCAACCCATTTTTGTGGGTTAACACGACCAAACGCGTCAAAAATTTATTCCACGTTTTATTCTTTTTTAAAGGCAGAGACAACTTATTGTAATAAGACCGTTAAGAAATTTTTAAATGTGCAAAAGCATCAACAATTAATTATACGTGGCTTGGTATGGGCTTAACCTAGCTACTCTAGGTTTGCAGAAAATTGCAACATGCATTTGCTGGTAGGTTATCACAATGAGTTATGGAAACATTCGCGCATACAGCTAAAACAATTTTTAGTTACGAATGAGCAATTGTGTTTGCTTCGTTTTTGCCATAATGCAGAACAACTCAACACAATTTTTAATTTGCTTAACCACTGTGACAAAAATTTTAATTCCACTCGTTATGTGTGCAGTCTTAACAAAATGTACAAGTATGCGCAAGACCTTAGAGATGATTACTTGCTTCAACTGCTAGCTCATAAACACGATATAGAAGTGTGGCAAACCGTTGCCGATACACAAGCTACGGGTAGTCACTTTGAACGATTAAAGACTTATTTCCGTACCAATGTTTCTGGTTATGCCTTAGCAAAGCAAACCGGTAAGAAGTTGTTAGTAAAAATTAGTCCAGAACAACTTAGCTCATTTGTTGATTTTTTATTTCATAAAATACAAAAGCAAATACCTGAATATTCAAGAGTTGAGGGTATTGGTCAAATAAGAAAAGATACAGCCGACTATATTTTTATGGTGCAATGGCTTGAAGATTTTCAACCGTTAAACCATCACAGAACGCATATCACAGGTTTAAAAAAAATAATGGTGCTAATGGATATTAAACATGAAAACGAAAAAAAGGTGCTTATCATGAGTAGAATTAATATCAATTCGAAACTGCAAAAAGAAATTGTTAAGCAGCAGCTTGTTGAAACGCAACTGAACAATGAAATTTCAGATAGCTTAAAAACTTGGATTGAAATGTCGAACAAAAATTAATACATGCATAATACGCGTAATCTCAGTTTTCTAATACTACTAGTAGCATTCATGCTGTTTGGCATCTCCTCTTGCCAAACAAAGCATCAATCGTTTGATATTTTTAAACCGGTTGCCATCAACTACAACAATCGCACGGTTCTAATTCCCGAAGGGTTTAAATATAAGGTGCTTTTCAGCGAAGGCGATACGGTGGTGATGAACTCCGGTACGCACGCTCCGGCAAAAGGCAGCCACGATATGGTCATTTATATTCCTATTGATAGTTCGAGTGAACATGGATACATCTATGTGAATCACGAAGAGCATAAACCAAATGCCTTGCTCGGTGATGGTGGAGGTGGAACAATTTTCGAAGTGAAAAAGGAAAAGGATGAATGGAATGTGGTAGGAGATTTTCATGCGATTGATTTCTCCAACGTTGGCGAAACTTTCCGCAACTGCGGAGGGACACTTACCCCCAACGGAACCGTTCTAACTACTGAAGAAGAATTTCCCTTGAGTAATACAGAAATAAATTCGCGCTTTGGCATTACCGACACTTCTGATTACAACGGCAAAAAGAAATTTTTGAATTACGGTTGGATGGTTGAAGTAAATCCGAAAACACATCAAGCAATCAAGAAGATTAAAAACTTTGGTCGTTACCGTCATGAAGATGCACAATGCGTGCCCGATGGAAAAACCATTTACCTGACAAGCGATAACAAGCCAGCTATCATTTTTAAATATGTAGCGAAAGAAAAAGGCGATTATGAAAACGGACAACTTTACGCCTATCAACAAAGTGCCGATGCCGAAAGCGGAACTTGGATTGAATTGCCTATGCAAGCCGATTCGCTTCTTAACATTATTGATGTAGCGGTATGCAAAGGAGCTTGTATGTGCATCAGCAACGAATGGATTGAAGCTGTTGACGATAAGCTTTATATCACCGAATCGGGCACCAATGAATTTGATTTTAACAGCGAAATTGCAGAAGGCGGCAGACCGGCAAAGCATTTGAATGAACTTTGCAGAGTGGAATGCAATAATTATCGTGACCCGTTTGGTAGAATTTTGGAGTTAGATTTAAAAACGAATAAACTTAGAGTGTTACTGAATGGCGGAGTAAGCAAGAAGGATTCTATGTTTTGTTTCAGCAGCCCCGATGCAATGACTTCGGTAACTCTTCATGGCAAAAAATATTTAGTAATAAGCGAAGACACTAACGGAAATAAAAATGGAAGTGCGAGCGCAGCGGTCAGTTCGAAAGGAGAAACATACAACGAAGTCTACTTCCTCGATTTATCAATACAGAATCCAAAGCTTGAAGATTTGAAACGTTTTATGTCAGCACCCGAAGGTTGTGAAACATCAGGCGACATGTTTACGCCCGATGGCAAAACATATTTTCTCTCAATTCAACATCCGAATACTATCAATCCAGCACCTTTTAATAAATCGTGCGTGATAGCTATTACCGGGTTCTAGTATTTGTGTATTACGCGCAGATGAACAAAATTCCCCTCGTTCAAATGCAACTTGTGGATACTCCAAAAAACACCACAGCGTTTCTCCACCATTTACAATTAAGCAACACAAGATTGATTGAACGTTAATGAAATGAGCACATGCACATGATGTTCAGCGCACACATTTGTAAAACGTTTAGAACTATGGAAAAAAGAAAAATGAAAGTGGCGGTTATCTCCGATGTGCATTTGGGCACTTACGGCTGCCACGCAGAAGAGCTGAACACCTACCTTAAAAGTATTGATCCTGAAATTTTAATCATCAATGGCGATTTTATTGACATCTGGCAACTCTCCAAATTTTATTTTCCCGATTCGCACTGGCGGGTAATTCAGCGGGTAATTAAAATGATGATGCATGGCACACAGGTGTATTACCTCACCGGCAATCACGATGAAATGTTGCGCAAATTTAGCGGCTTCAGTCTAGACAATCTGCACTTGAAAGACAAACTTGTATTGACACTTGATGGTCAAAAGAATTGGTTCTTCCACGGAGATATTTTTGATGTAACCATGCGTCATTCTAAGTGGCTGGCAAAAATTGGCGGAGCTGGTTACGACATTCTAATTCTCATCAATCGTTTCGTAAATCTGATTCTAGAAAAATTCGGATGCGAAAAAATATCGTTATCAAAAAAAGTGAAGGATAGTGTGAAGGCAGCGGTTAAACACATCAACAGTTTTGAACAAACGGCTGCCGAAATTGCGATTCAAAACGATTACTCACACGTTATATGCGGACACATTCATGAGCCCGTGATGAAGAAGTATATGAGCGAAAACGGTTCGGTTACTTATCTCAACTCAGGTGACTGGATTGAAAACCTTACTTCTCTTGAATATACAGACAAATGGAAACTGGTTTACTTCAAAGACCTTAAATTTGAATCGGTTACCGATGAGGAAACCATTGTGCGGCAACTGTCGCCCGACATTATTGCCATGCAGGATGCTTTTGACAAACATCGCGGAGTGGTTGTGAAAGCCCCATTAGCCAAAGAAAAACTGACCGCCTGAAACAAAAATCAACATACGCTTCATCTGCATTTTTCTACGGAAGAAATTCCTCAGCCGCCTCTTCAACACATCTCCACTCCTTTCGCGTAATAACATCTCTCTCCTTTTCGTTTAATCTAAAACAATCGATATGAAAATTTTATTCGGAATTCAGGCAACGGGTAACGGACATATCAGCCGCTCAACTGAAATTTACAAACTGCTAAAACAACATCCCGAAGTTACACAACTCGATGTGCTTATTAGCGGAGGTAAAGCGCAGATGAGTTTGCCCTTCGAAGTAAATTATGAATACAAGGGGTTGAGTTTCTATTATGGTAAGAAGGGGAAAATTTCGGTAATGAAATCAATAGGCAAGGCGAATTTTTTTTCTCTGGCTATTGGTTTATGGAAAGTTCCTTTCAAAGAATATGATTTGATTATCTCCGATTTTGAACCTATTAGTTTATGGGGGGCAAAAATTGCGGGAGTAAAATCGGTGGGTATAGGAAATATGTATTCAGTTACTTCAAAGAAACTGCGCAGAGTAAAAGGTAATCGCACTACAAAGTTTATTGCGAACGTAATGTGTCCTACAAAAAACAAAATAGGAATGCACTTTCAAAAATTTGATGACTTCATTTACTATCCGGTTATTCGTTCGGAAATACGAAATGCAATACCGGGAAGCAAAAATTTTACGTTAGTCTATCTGAATTCATTTAGTGATGAAGAGTTGCTGCATTTCTTTCATTTGAAATCTTTTACCACCAACCAATTCATTATCTATTCTAAAACCGCGAAGGCAGAACGAAAAATAAACAATTGTATCATCAAGCCATTGAATAATGAAAACTTTGTGCAGGACATTTCCAATTGTAACGCGGTAATTACAGCTGCGGGTTTTCAAACAGTAAGCGAAGCGCTTTATCTAGGCAAAAAATTGTTCGTTATCCCAATTAAAAAGCAGAGTGAGCAAATCAGCAATGCAAAAGAACTGGCAGCTATGGGCGTTAGAACTTCTGACCGATTGAATGAAGAAGAAGTAAAGTTTTGGTTAGGGCATGAGCAAGCCGTTCAGATTAGATTTGATGACGACTTGCCGAATATTATCAATGCTATTCTTCATGCTCCTGTTGAAGGAAGAAGAAGAAAAGCAGCGTAACCTTTCGTTATCTAGACCTAATACCGATATGTAGTTTGCTGACGAAATTTAAAGAAGAGTTAAAATTTTTATGGAAGAGATAATATTTTGAAGTGTGGTATCGTTTATGAGATATAACGCAGACAAGAGACGATAGACGTTAGACTTTATAAAACCAAAACAAAGAATACATAGATGCAGCAGTTCAACATTTTTTAATAACCGCTTACTTTTCTTTAGCAACTAAAAAAAACAATGCAGTTGAGGAAGCGAAGTGGGCACAAAACAAAAATGTTATGAACAAACGACAAAAGTCAAAGCTCAACATGTATGAGGCTATAAGAGCGCTTTGCGAGGATAATACAATCCTTATAGCCACAATTCTAGCACTGAACAATGCTTACAGTGCTTTTAAAACAACCATTAACGCTATAGTAAGCGCAGACACGATGCTGGAAACACCGACAGGTGGTGTGACCAAGAGCAAGAACACCAGCAAAACCAATTTGGCGAAGTTAGGCGGCTCGATAGCCGGAGTGGTGAGTGCATATGCTGTTGAAATTGGTGATGAGGTGCTGGAAGGTGAAATGAAGATTACCGAAAGCGATATATTGAAGGCAACGGGTATGCGACCTGTGGAATTGTGCACGCTGATATATGACCGCGCGAGTGCTAATATGCCTGCCTTAGCCGATTATGGGGTTACACCTGCGGTTCTTACCACGCTTCAGAATTCGTATCTTGATTTTGGCGGGAAAGAGCCACAGCCGAAGGTGACGATAGATATGAAGAAGGCGAAGCGCATACAGGTGAAAGGTATGTTCACCGATACTGACGGGATACTCGTCAAGAAGATGGATAAGCTGATAGTGAATTTTGAAGAAAGTGACCCTGGTTTTTTGGGAGCCTACAAGGCATTACGCAAACCTGTGAAACCCGCTGTGACAAACACTGTGTTGAAGTTACAGATTTTGAATGCTGCTAACGACAAGCCGATTAAGGATGCGAGGGTTTACCATGACGGAACTACTAAAGCTAAGAAAAGCAGTGTGAAAGGTTTTGTAACTTATAAAGACCCACCAGAAGGAAATCATTTCTTTAAAGTAAAGCATTCTTTATTTAAAGATGTGACTACCGATCCGATTATGGTTTCGCACGGAGATAAGAAGACGGTGGTGGTGAAGATGGAGGCGGTGTGAAATGTGAGAATATGAGAATTAGCGGATTAGCGAATTGAATGCAAATACTTACGCAGGGCCCCGAGGCGGAGACCCTGCTGAGACAAAGGATTAGCGAACAACGATTAACGATTGCAGAATGCAGAAGTGAATACCCAAATACAAACAGCCCTGAGAGATTGGGGCTGTTTGTATTTGGTATTCGGGTTAGGGATAGAACGAAAAGCCCGCAGTGAGGAACGAACGAGGACTTGAAGGATAGCCCGACCCCGCGCTTTGGCGGGGTAACCCAAAAAGTATTTTTTAACTCACCGCTTCCATAGCGCGCTTAAACACGAGGCGCTCTCTTTCGGGTCCGGTAGAAATCATAGTTACTTCGGTGCCGAGGTATTCTTCTACAAAAGAAAGATAGCCGAGGAAAGTTTCGGGCAGGTCATCGTAAGTATTGAATTTGCGCAGGTCGGTTTTCCAGCCGCAGAGTTTATGATATTGCGGTTCAATAACGGTGTTCGCCATATCGTAAGGAACTTCGCGACTTAGTTTTCCATCCACTTTATAATCGGTGCAGGCTTCAATCACCTCAAAATCGTTGAGAATATCGGCTTTGGTCATGGCTATTTGCGTAACGCCATTTATCATAATAGCATAACGCAGTTGAGGCAAATCAATCCATCCGCATCTGCGCGGGCGGCCGGTAGTAGCACCAAACTCGCTGCCTGTTTTGCGGATAAGTTCACCGGTATCGTTCAGCAACTCGGTAGGAAAAGGACCGCTGCCCACACGCGTGCAATACGCTTTTGCAATACCAATAACCTCTTTAATTTTTGTAGGCGGAATTCCCAAACCGTTGCACGCACCCGAGGTAATCGTGTTCGAAGAAGTTACATAAGGATAGGTTCCGAAATCAATATCGAGCATAGTGCCCTGTGCGCCTTCCGCCAAAATTGATTTGCCGTTTGCCAGTGCATTGTTGAGGTAATATTCTGAATCAATCAGGTTGAGCGATTTCACAAACTCAATCGCCTCAAACCAGGTTGTTTCAATTTCATCGAGTGAAAATTCGAAGTCGTAAATCTTCAACAGGTTCAAATGCTTTTCTTTAATGCGGTTGTAAATAGTTTTGAAAGCAGGCGAAATAATATCGCCAATGCGCAAACCATTGCGACCGGTTTTATCCATATAGGTTGGAGAAATACCGCGCAGCGTTGAACCTATTTTCTCTACTCCTTTAGCTGCTTCACTTGCCGCATCTAAAATTTTATGCGTAGGCAAAATCAAATGCGCTTTCTTCGAAATGAAAAGGCGCTTGTTTACATCCACTCCTTTCGAGTTCAGGTTCTCAATTTCTTTACGAAGTGTAACGGGGTCAATCACCACACCGTTGCCTATCACGTTCATCGGTCTGTCCTGCAAAATTCCCGAAGGCACGGTGTGCAAAACGGTCTTTTCTCCATTGATAACAAGCGTGTGCCCCGCATTAGGCCCGCCCTGAAAGCGCGCAATGATGTCGTATTTAGGAGCGAGGTAGTCAATGATTTTTCCTTTGCCTTCGTCTCCCCATTGAAGACCTAAAAGTATATCTACGTTCATGATTCAAAAAAATAAAAGTGTGATTAGAAAGGGAACAGGTTATGCGGCATTTAAATGAGCAAGTGCAGCAGCTTCATCGGCATGAATAATGAAAACGTTTCCGAGTTTAGTCATTTGCAAAAGCTTTTTCATTTGCTCAGGCAGACTGCAAAGCACTACTTCACCACCCGCATTGCGCACTTTTGAAACAGCCGTAAGCATCATACCTAAACCGGTACTATTGATAAAGGTCATGGTTTGAAGATTGAAGATCAGCTTTTTGTTTCCCGCTTCAAGGTTCTGCTTAATCAATTCCATTACCGGTGCGTTGGTGTTTTCACCCAATAAGTTTCCTTCAATTGAAATTACCAGTACTCCGTCTTTTAATTCGTGTTTCATACGAGTTGTTTTTTTGTTTTTGGTTTATTGTTCGATGCTTCTATTTCACGTTTCTTTAAACAGTTTCCGCAAATGCCATACAGGTTGAGCGAGTGATGCGTAATTTTAAAATTAAGCAAATCACCCATCATGCTTTTTATCTGCTGAATCCTCGGGTCGCAAAATTCAACTACTTTTTTACAATCCACACAAATAATATGGTCATGTTGTTTATAACCGTAGCTTTTTTCGTACTGCGCGTGGTTTTTACCAAACTGGTGCTTCTTCACCAGGTCGCAGCTTACTAAAAGTTCGAGGGTATTGTAAACTGTGGCGCGGCTAACGTTGTGCTTTTGTTTGAGAATATCTTCAAAGAGTGATTCGGCTTCGAAGTGGTCGCTGCGCGAATAAATTTCTTCGAGTATCACATAGCGCTCGTTTGTTTTGCGCAAATCTTTCCGCTCTAAGTAAGCGGAGAAAATATTTTTTACCTCGTCAAAATTGTCAGCCAGGTTTTTGTTCACGCCCGAAAATAAATTGAATTGTGGAATGGAGAAGAAAGCAGTGTGGATAATGATTTAGAAGACCTCACTCAGTTTAAACACATCCTTTTCGCGAACACCTCTTTCGGTTTGTTGCAAAGAACAACATTCGTTCACACGGTCGTGCTCGAAGAACAAATAGTAATTATTGGCAGCGGCATCTGCCAAGAACTTTTTCTTTTCATCAAGCGTAAGCAGAGGTCGCGTATCATAAGCCATAATGTAAGGCAAAGGAATATGCGCCATGCTTGGAAATAAATCTGCACAGTAAACAAGGGTTTTATCACCCACCTTAATATGTGGAATGAACATTGACTCAGTATGTCCTGAAACAGTTTTCATAGTAATCTTCGGGTGAATCGGATTGCTTCCTTCTTCTGCAAACTTCAACTGCCCGCTTTGCTGAATAGGAAGAATATTTTCTTTGAGAAAGGAAGCTTTCTCTCTGTCGTTTGGTTTGGTTGCCCACTCCCAGTGCTTTTCGTTGCTCCAGTAAACAGCATTCTTAAAAGCGGGAACCAGGTTCTCTCCTTCGCGTTTTATCGCACCGCCACAATGGTCAAAATGCAAATGCGTAAGCAACACATCGGTAATATCATCAAAACCAAAACCTAAATCATGAATTGATTTTTCGAGAGAAGCATCTCCATGTGGTTCGTAATGACTGAAGAATTTCTCATCCTGCTTGTTGCCAAGTCCACAATCAACTAAAATCAATTGCTTTCCATCTTCAATCAACAAACAGCGCATCTGCCAGCTGCAAAGATTTCTTTCATCGGGTGGATTTAGCTTTTGCCACATGGTCTTAGGCACCACACCAAACATAGCTCCACCGTCTAACTTAAAGTAACCCGTTTCGATGGTGTGAAGTTTCATTTGATTTTGCTTTTCAATGCTAGCATTTTCAATGCAGCTACTGCGCATTCCACTCCTTTGTTTCCGTGTTTGCCACCTGCGCGGTCTTTTGCCTGTTGCATATTGTTTGGTGTAATTACACCAAACAGAAAAGGCGCTTTGGTTTGCAAACTCAAATTCATGAGCGCGTGCGAAACAGCACTATTGATATAGATATCGTGGTCGGTATCGCCTTTTATCACACAGCCAAGAGCAAGAACAGCATCAGCCTTCTTCTTTTCAAACAACCACTTTGCCGCCAGCGGAAGTTCATAGGCACCGGGAACCAACTCAACAAAAATATTTTTCTCTTTCACTCCGAATTGCTTCAAAGTTTTCAAGGCACCATCGCGCAGTGCAAAGGTTATTGCTTCGTTATATTCAGAAACCACAATACCTATTTTCCATTTACCGGCAGCAGCATTCTTAATGGCGGGTGCTTGATATTCTGAAAGGTTTTTGTTTTTTGAAGACATGTTGTTTTATTTTTTGAAACGGAGCAAATAGAAATAAAAACAGCCGCATGTTTTACAAGCATGCGGCTGTTTTGTTCAAACAATATAATTTAGAAATAAGGAATAACTACAGTCCCTGTAGCAGTTCCGCTATTATAGTTCCATTCCAATTTGTATCCATAACCAGCACAAGCAGTGTTAACCACATTCCCCTCACGATCTACACTGGCAGTTGCGGTAATGGAAAAGTTGTCGGTTGTGCTGGTGTATTTTCCCTGCGTTGGTTTCCACCATCCACAAGCAGATCCCGACTTCCAAGCTGTAATCATTTCTGTAGTAAAGTTAGTTCCAAAGCGAGTTGTTCCCCACGAGTCTATTCTTTTACCTCCAGGACTTATTGAATCCGCTTCTACAGTAGCATTCAAAACCAGAGGAGTTAGTGTACCACTCCAAGTAGACAACCTTGCACAATTCCAACTTTCCTGCTGTCCATTTTCAAAAGTTACTTTCATATCATTACTTCTTTCCTTAATTGTTTCTGAGAAAGCAGTGGTAAACAAGTCATACACCAAACCAGTTTGGTTGGTTAAATACTTTGTTCCGTTGAAGACCAAATAGTGATTATTTAAGTTAACGAAAGTCACTTTATAGTCAATGTGCTCTACTTTTAAAACTGAGCCAGCTTGGCTCCAATGCGTACCATTAACAAGAGTAACTTTTATTACTCCTTCTCTTTTTCTTGATGGATTACCATGTGCAGTTCCGTCAAATGTAAAAACTATATAAGGAGGATTCTCACCTTGATGGGTAAGGTCAATAGTACAACCTTCAATCGTAGCCTGTACTCCTTCTTTTTTCCCGAAACCCGAATCTTTGATTACGGTATTAATATCATTATTCAAATTATCTGATTCCGATTTTGTGTTCGACACATCCTCGTTGTGCTGTTTTGCATTTGGGTCAGCAGTACCTGTTTCTTTCTTTTTGCATGAGGTAAATACAACCACACATGCAAGTACCATGAAAAACATGGACATGATTTGATTTTTACTTTTCATAAAATGGATTTTAAAAGGGGTTAAAAATTTAAGTTCTGCTTTTATAACGAGCTAAGCTTTGTTTTTAGTATG